>JALORJ010000101.1 GCA_025459035.1 Burkholderiales bacterium | reverse complement strand
CAGGTGGTGGCGCTGACCACGAATCAGGCGGCGAGCCTCACGAGCGCGCAGGTGGCGGCGCTGACGACGGCGCAGGTGGCTGCACTCGAGACCACCGATGTCGCGGTCCTCGCGACGCGTCAGATCGCGGCGCTGACCACGGCACAGGTTGCGCTCGGTCTGACGACCGCCCAGGTGGTCGCGTTGACGACTACGCAGGTCGCAGCAATCGGGACTGCGCAGATCGGGGCACTCACGACGACCCAGGTCGCGGTGCTGGAGACGGTCGACGTCGCAGCGCTGACCACGGCGCAGGTCGCATCGCTGACGACCACGCAGGTCGCCTCGGGCTTCACGACGGCCCAGGTGGTGGCGCTGACAACCACACAGGCGCAGGCGTTGACGACCGCGCAGATCGGCGCGCTGACGACAGCGCAGGTGGTGGCGCTCGAAACGCGCGACCTCGTCGCGTTGCGCACGACGCAGGTGCGCGCACTGACGACCAGCGCGATGGCCGCGCTGACCACCACGCAGGTGGCGGCGCTCACCACCACGCAGGTCGAAGCGCTCACGAGCACGCAGGTCGGTGCGCTGTCGACGGTGCAGATCCAGTTCCTGCAGCTCGGATCTCCGCTGATTCTCGACCTCGACGGGGCCGGCATCTCGACGCGCTCGATCCGGGACGGCACGCGCTTCGACCTGTTCGGCGACGGCACTGCCGTCGCGACGGGCTGGGTCGGGGCTGGCGACGGGCTGCTGGTGCTCGATCGCGACGGCAACGGCCGCATCGACAGCGGTCGCGAGCTGTTCGGCACGGCGACGCCGGATGCGAACGGTGCACCGGCCGCGGATGGCTTCGCCGCGCTGCAGGCGTTCGACACGAACGCCGACGGCGTGATCGACGCATCCGATCCGGTGTGGAGCCAGCTGCGGGTTTGGGTCGACGCGAATGCCGACGCGATCAGCGCCACCGGCGAGCTGCTGACACTCGATCAGATCGGGGTCGCCCGGATCGGCGCCACGGCGCGCTCGGTATCGGAGAAGGACAACGGCAACTGGATCGGCCTGCGCTCGACGTGGCAGGACACCGCCGGGGGCACGCGCGAGATCGCGGATGTGTGGTTCGTTGCCGAGCGCAACGCACCGCCTCCGGCGGATCCGGATTCGCTCGGCAGCCGGGTCGGCAGCCTGGTGCAGGCCATGGCCGCGTGGAACGCCGACGCCGATCCGGCGGGGGCGGCGTCGCTGCCGACGGCCGATGCCGGCGGCACGGCAGGCGCGCTGGCAAGTGGCGATCCGGTCGGACGCATGGTCGACGTGCTGCGACAGTTCGACGCCAACGGCCAGCCGGTCGATGCGCTGTCGACACTGCTGCAGCCCGCTGGCCCGGCGACCTCGCTGACGGCGTCGCTGCTTCCTGTCGGGTCGACCGGTGGCGGCATGCTGACGGGCGACGGTCGCTGACCGCCGGCCGACGGCCGCGCCGGTCGCGCGTCGAACACGGCGTGCCGCCGGGACCGTGCGTCCCGGGGCGCGCGCCGCCAGAGGCACGCGCGCGCGGCCCGGCTTGACCGGGCCGCGAACCGTGCGCAATGTCGGCGGCATTGCGTAACCGGGGTCGGGATGGGCGACGCGTCGTCAACGCTGCATCGCGCGATCGAGCTGCAGTCGCAGGGACAGGTCGCGGCCGCCACGAGCCTGTTCGAGGCGGTGCTCGCCGACGATCCCGGCAACGTCGCTGCGCTCTATTCGCTCGCGGTGATCGCCGTCGGCGCCCGGCGGCCCGACGCCGCGCTGGCCTACGCGCAGCGCGCCTTGCCGTCGGCCCCCGCATTCGCGCCGTTGCTGTTCGTGCTCGGCACGGCACTGCAGGCCCTCGGGCGCCGCGACGAGGCGCTCGTGCAGTACGACGCGGCGCTGGCGATCCAGCCGCAGTTCGCCGAGGTGCTCATCAACAGCGGTGTGCTGCTGCGCGAGATGCTGCGGCACGGCGAGGCGCTGGAGCGCTTCAACCGCGTGCTGGCCTTCGACCCGGACAACGTCGTCGCGCTCGCGAACTGCGCGATCCTGCTGACCGAGTTCAAGGCGTCCGACGAGGCGGTGCTGCGCTTCGAGCGCCTGCTGCAGCTCGATCCCGATCACGCCTACGCCCCGGGGCTGCTGCTCTACGAGCAACTGCACGTCTGCGACTGGTCGCGCCTCGACGAACTCAAGGCGCGCATCGTCGACGGCGTGCGCGCCGGCCGGCGCGTGTGCAAGTCGCTCGCGTTCATGGCGCTGTCGGACTCGGCCGCCGACCAGCAGGCCGTGACGCGGATCTTCGCGGCGCAGGCCTGTCCTCCGGTCGACCCGCCGCTGTGGGCCGGCGAGCGCTGGCGGCACGATCGCCTGCGCGTCGCGTACGTGTCGCCGGACCTGCGCGAGCACCCCGTCGGCCACCTGATGGCCGGCGTGTTCGAGCAGCACGATCGCAACCGCTTCGAGACCGTGGCCGTGTCGCTGGGCATCGACGACGGCAGCCGGCTGCGATCGCGCATCGCCGCGGCCTTCGAGCATTTCATCGACGCGCGCGCGATGAGCGCCGCGGCGATCGCGGCGCAGCTGCGCGCGATGGAGATCGACATCGCGATCGATCTCGCGGGCTTCACCGCGGACTCGCGCATGGAGATCTTCGCGCGCCGGCCCGCCCCGGTGCAGGTCGGGTTCCTCGGCTATCCGGGCACGACGGGGACGCCGTACATCGACTACCTGCTGGCCGACCGCCACACCGCGCCGGCGACGCACCACCGCTTCTTCGACGAGCGCGTGGTGTGGCTGCCCGATGCGTACCTGCCGGTCGATGCGAGCCTGCGGCCCGATCCGCGCACCCCGTCGCGCGCCGAGTGCGGGCTGCCCGACACGGGGTTCGTGTTCTGCGCCTTCAGTCACGACTACAAGATCACCCCGCCGCTGTTCGACGTGTGGATGCGGCTGCTCGCGGCCGTCGACGGCGCCGTGCTGTGGCTGGTGTCGCGCAACGCCACGTCGCAGCGCAACCTGCGCGCGGCGGCACAGGCGCGCGGGGTGGCGCCGGAGCGACTGGTGTTCGCGAGCCGTGTGCCGCGCGTCGAGGACCACCTGGCGCGCTACGGCCAGGCCGACCTGTTCCTCGACACGCATCCGTACAACGCGCACACGACCGCCGCCGACGCGTTGCTGGCCGGGCTGCCGGTGCTCACCTTCAGCGGCGACGCGTTCCCGTCGCGCGTGGCCGGCAGCCTGCTGCATGCGGCGGGCCTGCCCGAGCTGGTGACGACGTCCGCGGCCGACTACGAAGCGCTCGCGATGGCGCTCGCGCGCGACCCGGCGCGGCTGGCCGCGCTGCGCGCACGCCTGCGGGCCGCGCGCGACACCGCCCCGTTGTTCGACACCCGCGGGTACACCCGCGGACTGGAAGCCGCGCTGATCGCGATGTGGCGCCGCACGGCGCTCGGCGACGCGGCGGGACCGTGAGCCCGTCGCGATGAAGGTGGGCCTGATCCAGACGCGCGGGCTGGGCGACATCGTCATCGCCGCACCCATCGCGCAGCATCACCTCGATGCCGGTCACGAGGTGGTGTGGCCGGTCGACGCGCGGTTCGTCGCGGCGGTGCAGGCGGCCTTTCCCGGCGTGCGCTTCGTGCCGGTCGATGCCGCCGCGACGGGCGAAGCGTCGCTCGACTACTTCGTCAAGGCGCCGCTCGCGGCGCTCGAGCGGGCGGGCGTCGACGCGACCTTCTGTCTCTACGCGTACCTGTCCGGGCTCGACGTGGTCGACCGCAAGCTCGCCGCCGCGCTGAAGTTCGACGAGTACAAGTACGCGGTGTGCGGCGTGCCGTTCGCGCGCAAGTGGAACCTGCGCATCGCGCGCGACGCGGCGCGCGAGCGGGCGCTGCTCGAGCGGCTGGACCTCGTTCGCGAGACGCGCCCGATCGCGCTCGTGCACGAGCAGGGTTCGGACTTCCGCGTCGACATCGCCCTGCCGGCCGATGTCGAGGCGTCGCACCGGGTCGTGCGCATTGGCGCGCTGACCGACAACCCGTTCGACTGGCTCGGCGTGCTCGAACGCGCGGCGATGTTCGTCTGTGTCGACAGCGTGTTCGCGAATCTGGCCGAGCAGCTCGACCTGGGCGGGCGACGCTTCCTCTACCTGCGCTCGCCGATGGCCGCGACGCCGGTGTTCCGCAACGGCTGGCAGTTCCGGTAGAACGCCTCGGCATGAAGCTCAATCTCGGATGCGGCGCGAAGCGGGTCGACGGCTTCGTCAACGTCGACAAGTACCCGACCGCGGCCACCGACATGGTGCTGGACCTCGAGCACACGCCGTGGCCGTGGCCCGACGACGCGGTCGACGAGGTGCGCTTCATCCACTCGCTCGAGCACATGGGCGCGACGACCGACACCTTCCTCGCGATCGTGCGCGAGCTGTGGCGCATCTGCCGCGACGGCGCGACCGTGCTGATCCACGTGCCGCATCCGCGCCACGACAACTGGCTGGGGGATCCGACGCACGTGCGTCCGATCACGCCGCAGGCGCTCGGCCTGTTCGACCGGCGCCGCAACGAGGAATGGGTCGCTGGCGGCGTGTCGGCCGCGACGCCGCTCGCGCTGTACCTCGGGGTCGACTTCCACATCGCCAACCTGACGACGGTGCTCGATCCCGCGTGGTGGGAAGCGCATGCCCGCGGCGAGCTGGCCGGGGATGCGCTCGACCGCGTGGCGCGCGAGCGCAACAACGTGATCGCCGAATGGCACATCACGTGGACGGCGCGCAAGTCGTGATCGCCGACCTGTCGATCTGCATCCCGACGTTCGACCGCGCGCGGCTGCTGTCGACCTGCCTTGCGCACCTGGCCGGGTTCGCCGACCGCAGCTTCGAGCTGGTGGTGGGCGACAACGCTTCGGCCGACGACACGCCGGCGGTGCTCGACGCGTTCCGCGACCGCCTGCCCGGGCTCGTCGTCGTGCGCCACGCCGAGAACATCGGCTACCTGCGCAACATGGACGCGCTGCTGCGGCGCGCGTCGCGGCGCTATGCCTACATCCTGTCCGACGACGACCTCGTGTTCGAGGACGCGCTGCAGCTCGCGACCAGCGTGCTCGACGCGTCGCCGCAGGTGGTCGCGGTCGTCGGCGGCTACCTGAGCGTGCGCACGCTCGATCCGGCGCTGCGCATCGACTACGCGTCGGCGATCGCGCGCGTGATCCCGCGCGGCGGGCAGGCCGCGGTGCTGGCCGACACCGCCGTGGCCGACGGCCATCCGGTGCTGCGCCGCGACGCCTTCGCGCGCCACTGCGCCTACCGCGAGCGGGTCAACCTGATCCCGCTGTACTGCGAGCTGCTGGACCACGGCGACGTCGTGGCCGTCGACCGGCCGTTCTTCCAGCACCTGACCAACGCCGACAGCCTGACCAGCCGCATGGCCGAGCCGTGGTTCATCGACATGGTCAACGCCGATCTCGAGATGGCGCTGTCGAACGCGCGCGACGGCGCGGCTGCGGCCGGGCTCGAGCCGGCGCGGCAGAAGCTGCTGCCGGTCATCTACTTCCAGGCGGCGCGCATGTCCGCGCTGACCGGCGACGCGAACGCCGCGTGGTTCTTCCTGCGGCGGCTGGGGGCGGTGGCCGGCCTGCCCGACGATCTCGCGCTGCACTGCGAGCGGCACTTCGCGCACGACCTGCTGTGCACGCGCGTCGCGAGGATCGCCGCCGACGCCGCGTTTCCGGTGCTGTGGGTCGCCGACGCCGATCCGGTCACCGCCTGCGTCGCCGCGCACGTCGCCCGCGGCCCGGGCGCACCGCGCGTGGTGGCGGGCGACGCGCCGCCGCAGGGTGCGCTGGCGCTGTGCCATCGGTTCGACGCGACGACCGAGGCCGTGCGCGCCGCGCCGCACCGCATCGCGCTGGCGGAGCTGTTCGCGCAGTACCGACTCGTGCGGCATCCGGCCCGGCTGGTGGTCGGCGCCGACGGGCGGGTCGACGTGAACCCCGACGCGGCCGAGCACGCGGCGCTCATGGCGGCGCCGTCGGCCGCGTTCGCGCGGCTGCTCGCGCCGTATTCGGAGGTCGCGCCCGCCTCGCAGGAGGCCGCCGCGTGAAGGCGGTGATCCTGGCCGGCGGCTTCGGCACGCGCATCTCCGAGGAGTCCGCGACACGCCCCAAGCCGATGATCGAGATCGGCGGCAAGCCGATGCTGTGGCACATCATGAAGGGCTACTCGGCGCACGGCATCCACGACTTCGTCGTGTGCTGCGGCTACAAGGGCTACGTGATCAAGGAGTACTTCGCGAACTACTTCCTGCACCAGTCCGACGTGACCTTCGATCTGCGCGACAACCGCATGCAGGTTCACGAGCGCCACGCCGAGCCGTGGCGCGTGACGCTGGTCGACACCGGCGAGGCGACGCTCACCGGCGGACGCCTGAAGCGGGTGGCGCGCTACGTGGCCGACGACGACGCCTTCTGCTTCACGTACGGCGACGGTCTGGCCGACGTCGACATCGGCGCGCAGATCGCCTTCCACCGCGCGCACGGCAAGCTCGCCACGGTCACGGCGGTGCAGCCACCGGGGCGCTATGGCGCGCTCGACATGCATGGCACCGCCGTGGCCGGCTTCACCGAGAAGCCGCGCGGCGACGGGGGCTGGATCAACGGCGGCTTCTTCGTGCTGTCGCCGCGCTGCATCGCGCGCGTCGACGGCGACGACACGCCGTGGGAGTCGACGCCGCTGGAGCGTCTGGCGGCCGACGGCGAACTGCAGGCGTGGATGCACCGCGGCTTCTGGCAGCCGATGGACACGCTGCGCGATCGCAACCAGCTCGAGGCGCTGTGGCAGTCGGGCCGTGCGCCGTGGAAGGTGTGGGACCGCACGTGACGCCCGACGCCGCGACGTGGCGCGGGCGGTCCGTGCTCGTGACCGGACACACCGGCTTCAAGGGCAGCTGGCTCGCGCTTTGGCTGCAGCAGCTCGGGGCGCGCGTGCACGGCTACGCCCTGCCGCCCGAAGGCCACGGCATCCACGAGGCGGCGCGGGTTGCGGCGCATCTCGCGAGCGACACGCATGCGGATCTGCGCGATGCCGCTGCGCTCGGGCGCGCGATGCGGAGCGCGCAGCCCGAGGTCGTCTTCCACCTGGCCGCGCAGCCGCTGGTGCGCCGCGCGTACGCCGAGCCGGTCGACACCGTGACCACCAACGTGGTCGGCACGATGCACGTGCTCGAAGCGGTGCGCGCGACCCCGAGCGTGCGGGCCGTCATGGTGGTCACCACCGACAAGGTCTATGCGGACGACGGGCGCGGCCGCGCGCTGCGCGAGACCGACGCGCTCGGCGGCCACGATCCGTACGCGAGCAGCAAGGCGTGCGCCGAACTGCTGACCGCGTCGTGGCGCGACGCGTTCCTGCGCGCTGCCGGCGTCGGCGTCGCGACCGCGCGCGCCGGCAACGTGATCGGGGGCGGCGACCACGCCCTCGACCGGCTGCTGCCCGACTTCCTGCGTGCGCTCGACGCACGCCAGCCGTTGACGATCCGCGCCCCCGACGCCGTGCGACCGTGGCAGCACGTCCTCGAACCGCTGGCCGGCTACCTGCGGCTCGCCCGGCGCCTGCTCGACGGCGATGCCGAGGCGGCGCGGGCGTGGAACTTCGGCCCCGATGCCGACGACGCACGACCGGTGCGCTGGATCGTCGAGCGCCTGCGCGCCGCCGCCCCCGAGGTCGACGTGCGCGTCGCGGCCGCCACGGACGCGCTGCACGAGACCCTCACGCTGCGACTCGACGCGTCGGCTGCGCGCGAGCGTCTGGGATGCATGCCGCGCTGGCGGCTCGACACGGCCCTCGATCGCACGCTCGACTGGCACCGCGCATGGCGACGCGGCGACGACATGCGGGCCGGGTCGATCGCGCAGATCGACGCGTGGAGTGCGGCGCGTCCGGCGCCGGCGGTGGGCGCGGCGCCGCGCGTGTCGGTGGTGGAACGGATCGAGTACCCGTGAGCGAGCTCGTGTTCGAGGCCACCGCGATCGCCGGCGT
>JALORJ010000100.1 GCA_025459035.1 Burkholderiales bacterium | reverse complement strand
CGGTGAGACAGACGCCCGTGCGGAAGAAGCCCGTCATCGGATCGGTGCAGCAGACCGCGAGCGGCCCGCCGAGCACATTGCGCGGTGCGTCGCTCATCGCGCGCTCGGCCGCAGGTCGGGACGCAAGCGGCCGGCACGCCACGCGAGAAACGCGCACGCGAGTGCACCGGGGGCGCCGATCGCACCGAGCACCCAGCCCGATGCGTCGCCGAATCGCCAACCGTGCCAGGTCCCGAACAGCGTCGCGACGAGAAACAGGCAGGCGCCGACGGTGAACGCGGTACGCCGCATCGCCGCGCGCCACGCCGCCCGTCGCCGTGCCTTGTCGACGCGCGCCTGCTCCGACGGCGTGGCCGAGAACAACGACACGAGCACGACGACGAAGCCCGCGAACACGAGCAGCTTGAGGATCACGCCGCGCCCCCGGCGTCCCACGGTCGGTCGCGCCCGGGCCACGCGATGCGCAGCGCCGGCAGCGCCGCCGCCAGCCACTGGCGCAGCGCGCGATCGAGCACGGCGTCGAGCGCGGTCCGCAGGCTCGGGCGCACCCACTGGTAGGCCTCGGCGTCGACATCCGCGCACGTCGCCGGGAACAGGTACGCGCAGCCCAGCACGCGGGCGCCGTCGATTGCGGTGACGGTCCACGCGAACGACGTGCGCATCTGGAACTCCTTCTCGTGCCAGGCCAGATCGATCCAGTCCTGTGCGAGCGACAGGTCGTCGGGCGGCCAGTCGGACCCGGGGCCGAAGACGCCGCGCAGGCGCGCGGGCGCTTCCATCACGGCGTCCCAGTCCTGCAGGGCGTCGGTCGCCCGCAACGGCCGCACGACGAAGCGATCGGTCGCGAAGCCCGCCTGCAGCGCGGGGTTCAGCGGCAGCCAGGCAGGGCGCATCGGTCCGCGGCGATCGACGGCAGGCGGGGCACGGGCAGGGCGGGGAGCGTCATCGCGCACGACTCGGGGACACCGATCGATGATAGCGGCCGGGTCGGCGGGCACCGATGCGCGTCGCGCGCCGGTGGCGGTCATCGCGCCGTGCGGTCGCTGACAGCACCGGCCGCTTGTGCGATGGTCGTGCCCTTGCCCGCTCCACATCCGCGCCGATGCCGCTGTCCGACGACGACCTGACCCGCCTCGAGACCCTGCTCGGCCATCCTGCGCTCGAGGGCCGCGCGCTCGCGCTCGACGCGCTGCAGGGTTTCATCACGGCCGTGGTGACGTGTCCCGACCCGATCGAGGACGACGAGTGGATCGAGATCGCGCTCGACGGCGCCCCCGGCATGCCCGACCCCGACGACAACATCGCGCTGCTGCGGCTGGTGCGCGCGATGCGCGACGACGTGGTCGCGGAGCTGAGCGCCGGAGAAGGGCTGACGATGCAGGTCTATCCCGATCCCGACGCCCCGGACGGCCACGACCTCGAGACGTGGTGCGCGGGCTACATGGAAGGCGTCGCGATCTCGCCGACGCCATGGGACGAGGTCGGCGACCCCGAGGAGATCGACGAGCTGCTGTTCCCGATGATGATCGTCGGCGACGCGCTCGACGAAGAACAGCGCCGCGCGATCGGCGACCGCGAGCTCGAGCGTCTCGAGAAGGAATGCCGCGACGAGGTCGCGAACGCCGCGGTCCACCTGTTTCGCTACTTCCACGTGCTGCGCAACATCCCGGAGCCGACGCGTCGCGAGACCCCGAAGGTGGGCCGCAACGACCCGTGTCCGTGCGGGAGCGGGCGCAAGTACAAGCTCTGCCACGGAGCCGACTGACACGCGCGTGCGGCCGGCCGATCGTTCCGGGCGCGGCGGCACGGTGCCGGTGAGTGTCGTGCGTGCGCCGGCAGCCCCCGGCGCGAACGCCGGTCGCGATGCCGCATCGCGGCGATTCGATGCGGACACGATCGCGGCGGCGATCCTCACGACGCTCGCGACGCGGCGTCCCCCGGCCAGCGCGTGCCCGTCGGAGGTCGCGCGGCGTCTCGATCCGGTTGCGTGGCGCGGCCTGATGGACGCCGTTCGCGCGCAGGCTCGGGTGCTGGCCGTGGCCGGCGCTGTCGAGGTGACGCAGGGCGGGCGGGCGCTCGATCCGCGGGCGCCCTGGCGGGGACCGATCCGCTTGCGCGCCGGCAAGACGGACGCCGCACCGTGACCGACGCCTCCGGGAGCACCGGCACGGCAGCGCCGCTGCCTGTGCTCGACGCGGACTTCGCGTCGCGCCTCGCCGCGGCGTTCGCCCCGGACGGACCGCTCGCGCGTGCGATCGACGGCTTTCGGGCGCGACCCCAGCAGGTGGAGATGGCGCACGCGGTCGCACAGGCCATGCAGGCGCGCGCGACGCTGGTCGCCGAGGCCGGGACCGGAACCGGCAAGACCTTCGCGTACCTGGTGCCGGCGCTGCTGGCCGGGGGCAAGGTGATCGTGTCGACCGGGACGCGCACGCTGCAGGACCAGCTCTTCTTCCGCGACCTGCCGACGGTGCGCGATGCGCTCGGCGCGCCGCTGCGCATCGCGCTGTTGAAGGGGCGCTCGAACTACGTGTGCCACTGGCACCTGGGTCGCGCGGCGCAGGACGGGCGCTTCGCGTCGCGTGCCGACGTGGCGCATCTGAAGGCGATCGAGCGCTTCGCGCGCACCAGCGAGACGGGCGACCGCGGCCACCTGGCCGAGGTGCCCGAGGACGCCGCGATCTGGTCGGTCGTCACCTCGACGCGCGACAACTGTCTCGGCAACGAGTGTCCGCACCACGGCGAGTGCTTCGTGCTGAAGGCGCGCCGCGATGCGCTCGAGGCCGACGTGGTCGTCGTGAACCATCACCTGTTCTTCGCCGACGTCGTGCTGCGCGACGAGGGCGCGGGCGAACTGCTGCCGGCGTGCAACACCGTGATCCTCGACGAGGCGCACCAGCTGCCCGACACGGCGGGCACCTTCTTCGGCGAGAGTTCGTCGAGCACGCAGTGGCTCGAGCTCGCGCGCGACACGAAGCTCGAGGCGGTCGCGTCGGCTGCCGACTTCGCGCCGCTGCCCGACGCGGTGGCGGCCTTCGACAAGGCGGTGCGTGACCTGCGGCTCGCGTGGAGCGCACCCGCCGGGCGGGCTCCGGCGCACGACGCGCTCGCGCGCACCGGGTTCGACGACGCGTTGGCGACCGTGGCCGACGCGCTCGCGACGCTCGAGTCGCTGCTCGGATTCCAGGCGGAGCGCAGCGAGGGGCTGGCGCGGCTGCAGGAACGCGCCGCCGAGCAGCAGGCGAAGCTCGCGCGCTGGCGCGACGGTGCAACTGCCGACATGGTGCGCTGGGTCGAGGTGTTCTCGCATGCGGTGCAGCTGCATGCGACCCCGCTGTCGATCGCGCCGCACTTTCGCCGTCAGGTCGACGCCAGCGCGCGCGCCTGGGTGCTGGTGTCGGCGACGCTGTCGGTGCGCGGGGACTTCGCGCACTACCTCGCGCAGATGGGGCTCGAGTCTGTCAGCACGGCGGCATGGGACAGCCCGTTCGACTACGCGCATCAGGCGCTGCTGTACGTGCCGGAGGGCATGCCCGAGCCGAACACGCCGGACTACACCCGGGCCGTGGTCGACGCCGCGATGCCGCTGATCGAGGCGGCCGGTGGGCGCACGTTCCTGCTGTTCACGAGCCTGCGGGCGATGCGCGAGGCGCACGAGCGCGTGATCGACGGGCTGAAGCAGCGCGCCCTCGACTGTCCGGTGCTGGTGCAGGGCGAAGGCTCGCGCACCGAACTGCTCGACCGCTTCCGCCGGCTGGGCAACGCCGTGCTGATCGGCAGCCACTCGTTCTGGGAAGGGGTGGACGTGCGCGGCCCGACGCTGTCGCTCGTGGTCATCGACCGGCTGCCGTTCACACCGCCGGACGATCCGGTGCTCACGGCCCGCATCGCGAAGATCACCGAGGCCGGCGGCAACGCCTTCATGGACTGGCAGCTGCCGCACGCGGTGATCCAGCTCAAGCAGGGGGCCGGGCGGCTGATCCGCGACGAGCGTGACCGCGGCGTGCTGATGCTGTGCGACCCGCGCGTGATCACGAAGCAGTACGGCAAGCGCGTCTGGCGAAGCCTGCCGCCGATGCGGCGCACGCGCAGTCAGGACGACGCCGTCGCGTTTCTCGAGGCGCTGGAGCGCTGACCTGCGCGGCGGGGGCGATGCCGGACAGCCGTGCCGCGTTCACGCAGAGGCGGCGACGGTGGCCGCGGTGACGGGGCGGCCGGACGACCGACCGCGTGACGCCATCGCGCGCATGACGCCCGCGCCGGGCCCGCTGCGCGTCGGCGTGTCAGACGGGAACGGCGTGCAGGTCGTAGGTGTCGGCCGAGGTGATGCGCACGCGCGCGAACTCGCCGACCTTCAGGCCCCGGGCAGGCGTCACGAGGACGTGGCCGTCGATCTCGGGGGCGTCGGCGCCGCTGCGGGCGATCGCGACGTTGCCGTCGATCGCGTCGACCAGCACGTGCGCGTCGCGGCCGACGCGGCGCGCGAGCCGTTCCGCGGAGATGGCCTGCTGCTTCTCCATGAAACGGCGACGGCGGTCCTCTCGGATCTCCTCCGAGACCGGATCGTCGAGCGCGTTGGCCGCTGCACCCTCGACCGGCGAGTACGCGAAGCAGCCGACGCGATCGAGCTTCGCTTCGTCGAGAAACGCGAGCAGTTCGTCGAACTCCGCCTCGGTCTCGCCGGGAAAGCCGGCGATGAATGTCGAGCGGATCGTGAGGTCCGGGCAGAGGTCGCGCCATGCGCGGATGCGCGCGAGCGTGTTCTCGGCATTGGCCGGGCGCTTCATGCGCCGCAGGATGCGCGGACTCGCGTGCTGGAACGGCACGTCGAGGTACGGCAGCACCTTGCCGTCGGCCATCAGCGCGACGACCTCGTCGACGTGCGGATAGGGATACACGTAGTGCAGGCGCACCCACGCGCCGAGCGTGGCGAGCTGCTGCACGAGCTCGGTCATGCGCGTCTTCACCGGTCGGCCGTTCCAGAAGCCGGTGCGGTACTTCACGTCGACGCCGTAGGCGCTGGTGTCCTGGGAGATCACCAGCAGCTCGCGCACGCCCGAGGCGACGAGCCGCTCGGCTTCCCGCAGCACGTCGCCGACCGGACGGCTGACGAGGTCGCCGCGCATCGACGGGATGATGCAGAACGTGCAGCGGTGGTTGCAGCCTTCCGAGATCTTCAGATAGGCGTAGTGCCGCGGCGTGAGCCGGATGCCCTGCGGCGGCACCAGGTCGAAGAAGGGATCGTGCGGCTTCGGCAGATGCGCGTGGATCGCGTCCATCACGGCGTCGGTCGCGTGCGGACCGGTCACCGCGAGCACCTCGGGGTGCGTCTCGCGCACGATGTCGCCCTTGGCGCCCAGGCATCCCGTCACGATCACGCGACCGTTCTCGGCCAGCGCCTCGCCGATGGCGTCGAGCGATTCGGCGACGGCCGAGTCGATGAACCCGCACGTGTTGACGACGACGAGATCGGCGCCGTCGTAGGTGCCGGAGATCCGGTAGCCCTCGGCGCGCAGCCGCGTGAGGATGTGTTCCGAGTCGACCGTCGCCTTCGGGCAGCCGAGCGACACGAACCCGACCTGCGGCGCGGGAGCAGGCGCCGCGCGGACGGCCTTGCCCACGATCAGCTCTTCTTGTCGTCGGCCCCGGGGGACATCGACGTGCCGAACGGCGAGAAGGGGAAGCCGGTGAACATCGTGCGCGCCTGCTTCTGGAGCTGCTGCTGCATCTCGACGAACGTGTTGGCGCTCTGCTCGAGGTAGCTGCCCATCAGGCCCTGGATCGCCGGGCCCTGCATCTTCACGAACTGGCTCCACGCATCGTTGCCGAGCATGCCGTTGTCGCCGAACTTGGCGATCGACTGCTCCTGCAGGCGGCGCTGGATCTCCATGAATGTCTGGATGTTCTTCTCGAGGTAGTTGCCCATCATCCCCTGCATGGCATTGCCGTAGAACCGGATGATCTGCGACAGCATGTCGCTCGAGAACATCGGCGCGCCCGCGGTTTCTTCCTCGAGGATGATCTGCAGCAGGATGCTGCGCGTGAGGTCCTCGCCGCTCTTGGCGTCGACGACCTTGAACAGCACCTGCTCGAGCACCAGTGTCTTGACGTCGGCGAGCGTGATGTAGCTGCTCGTGGCGGTGTCGTACAGGCGGCGGTTCGGATACTTCTTGATCAGTCGAGTTTCGGCGGCTGCCATCTGCGGTGCCTCGCGCCGGTCGCAGCCGGCTGTGTGGGTTGACGCGGACGCTCGACGCCTCGACGGCGCGGACGCTCTTCCAGCCGCTGCGACGGCGCACCGGAATGATCCGTTGCGATGCAGCGATCCCCGCGATGCCCCGGAATGTAGCGGAAGCATGATGCGGCGCGCAAAAAAACCGTTGACATCGGTGCACCGCGTCCATATCTTCGGTTTGTGCGCCGCAGCATTCCAGCTGCGCCAGAGGTTGCGGCAGGTCGAATCCCCGATCTGCACCTCAATGAAATCAAGGAGGTTCACCATGTCGGACGCCGCTCAAGCCGTTGCCGCAGTGAACAAGGCCAGCCTCGAAGCCGGACTGTCGATTGCCCAGATCGCGGTCGACGCGACCGAAAAGCTGACCCGCCTGCAGGTCGAGGCCGGCAAGGCGCTGTTCGAGGAAGGCGTCGCCCAGGCGCGCAACGCGGCCGCCGCCAAGGCGCCAACCGATCTGTTCCAGATCCGCGACCCGCTCTCCACGGTCGGGCTCGACAAGTGGGTGAGCTTCAGCAAGCACGTGTTCGGTATCGCGCACAGCGCGCAGGTCGAGGCGTCGCAGGTCGTCGAGAAGCACGTCGTGTCCGTGCAGAAGGACGTGATCGGTGCCGTCGAGAAGGTGCTGGCGCAGTCGTCGATGCCGGGTACCGACCAGGCCGTCACCGCGCTGAAGACGGCGATCACGCAGGCCACCGCCGTGAGCGATGCGGTGAAGGTTCTTCTGAAGCAGTCCACCGATTTCGCCGAGGCCGGCATGAAGGTCGCTAGTCAGCAGACCGAAGCGGTCAAGGCAGCCTCGAAGCGCGCCCACTGAGGGCTGCGCCGGGCCGCCGGGGCCCACGAACTCCTCCCCCTTTATCGAAAGATAAGGGTTCCACCCCGACGGGACACCGTCGGGGTTTTTTTTCGTGGGTCCTGCGAGCGCCGCGGTCGAGGTCCCGGGCTGGAGGTTGACAGTTGCCGGTGCACCGTCGACTGGACATGCCGCGCCGCGGTGCATCGCAGCAGCGCCCGGATGCTCCTGACATGCAGGTCGAGCCTCCGCAGCGCTTCCGAAAACCGGACCCAGGTCCGCGCCGGGTCCACCTAACGTCACTACTCGCCTCTGCCGCGGTCGATCGTGCCGACCGACGCGCGTCTCGTCCCGCTTTCCACGCACCACGTGCCCACGCCATGCAGATGACACCCCCGGTCCTCGACACCGACATCGCCGAAACTGCCACTCTGCGCGCCGCATTCGTCGCCGCGATGGGAACCAGCGCCAGCGCGGTCCACGTCGTCACGACCGACGGCCCCGGCGGGCGCCGCGGACTGACGGTCAGCGCTGTCGCGTCCGCGTCGGCCGATCCGCCATTGCTGACGGCATGCATCAACGCCGCGAGCCCGGCGTGCGACGCGATCACGGCCAACGGCGTCTTCGCGGTGAACCTGCTGCGCGTCGACCAGCGCACCACGGCCGATCGGTTCGCCGGGCGCGCCGCGGACGGCGCGCCGTACGACTTCGACCGCACACAGTGGCATGCGGACCCGAGCGGCGCGCCGCTGCTCGACGACGCGGCGGCGCAGTTCGTGTGCGCGGTGGAACAGGTGGTGGAAGTCGGTTCGCACCGCCTGTTCGTCGGGCGGGTCCTGCGCGCCGACAGCGCCCGCGATGCCGCCCCGCTCGTGTACTGCGCGCGCCGCTACGGGCGCTTCGAGGCGCCCGGCGACTGAGAACCTGTGAAGTCATCCCCCACACCCGCTCGAACGCACCTGACGGCGCCGCTCGGCGTTGCGAATGCTCGCCGTGGAGCCCGCCACGGCTGCGCTTCGCGCCTTGATCGAC
>JALORJ010000400.1 GCA_025459035.1 Burkholderiales bacterium | reverse complement strand
GACGGTCGCGCCGACTGCGCCGCCGGTGATGCTGTCGCTGCTGGTGCGCGGGCTGCTGCCGCTCGCGCTGGTGGTGAGCGCGTGGATCTTCCTGCGCGGCCACCAGTCGCCCGGCGGCGGCTTTGTCGCGGGCCTCGTCGCGGGGGTCGTCGGCGTGATGCTGCGCATCGCGCATGGCAACGCGTGGGTGGCGGCGCGCATCGCGTTGCGACCCGAGCGCCTGATCGCCGCCGGCCTGGGCGTGGCGGCGCTGACCGGGCTCGCGGCGCTCGCGTGGGGCGCGCCGTTTCTCACCAGCGCGCACGGTCACGTCACGTTGCCGGGGCTGGGCGAGATTGAACTCGCAAGCGCGGCGGGCTTCGATCTGGGCGTGTTCCTCGTCGTCGTCGGCGTCGTGCTGCTGATCCTGGGCGAGATCGGGCGGCTCGCGCCTGCGGTCGTCCCGGCTGGCCGTGCCGAACCCGGACAGCACGTCGTCGGCACTGTCGACGCGGGGGCGCGATGAGTCTCGAAGCGCTGTTCGCGATCGGGGTCGGGGTGCTGACCGGCTGCGGCACGTGGCTCGTGCTGCGCGCGCGCACCTTCCCGGTCGTGCTCGGGTTCACGCTGCTGTCGTACGCGGTCAACCTGTTCGTGTTCGCGGCCGGCGGCCTGCGGGTCGGCGTCCCCGCGCTGGTGGGCCAGGTCGCGCCCGACGCGATGGCGGACCCGCTGCCGCAGGCGCTCGTGCTGACCGCCATCGTGATCGGTTTCGGCATGACCGCGTTTCTCGTCGTGCTGGCCCTGCGGCGGCGTCGACGCCGGCCATGCCGCCACCGCGACGGAGCGCGACGCGCGATGAGCACCGCGCTGCTCGTGATGCCGTTCGTGCTGCCGGCGCTCACGGCGTGCGCGGCGATCGCGCTCGGCGGGCGCCTTGCGCTGCAGCGCGCGCTGTCGATCGCGTCGACGGCGCTGCAGCTGGGCGTCGCGGTCGCGCTCGCGGTCCTCGTCGACGACGGGGTGCCGCGCGTGCTCGCGTTCGGCGCCTGGCCGGCGTTCGTCGGCATCGTCTTCGTGGTCGACCGTCTGGCGGCGACGATGCTGCTGATGACCACCGGCATCGGCGTGCTCGCGCTGCTGCATGCGGTGCGCGGTGTCGACGCGCGCGGTGCGCATTTCCACGCGCTGTTCCAGTTCCAGCTCGCGGGGCTGTGCGGTGCGTTCCTGACCGGCGACCTGTTCAACCTGTTCGTCTGCTTCGAGCTGATGCTGATCGCGTCGTACGCGCTGCTGCAGCACGGCGGCGGCGCGACGCGGCTGCGCGCGGGCGTGCACTACGTCGTGCTGAACCTGTTCGGCTCGGCACTGTTCCTCGTGGCGGTCAGCGTGATCTACCGCATCGGCGGCACGCTCAACATGGCCGACCTCGCGCAGGCACTCGCGCGCACGCCCGCCGCCGACGTGCCGTGGCTGCAGGCCGCCTCGCTGCTGCTGCTGGTCGTCTTCCTGCTGAAGGCGGCCGCGGCGCCGCTGCACCTGTGGCTCGCGGGCACGTACACGGCCGCGGTCGCGCCGGTGGCGGCGCTGTTCGCGGTGCTGACCAAGGTCGGCGCCTACGCGGTGCTGCGCGTCGGCAGCGTGGTCTTCGGCGACAGCCCGGCCATCGGCGTGATCCAGGCCGTGGTGCTGCCGGCGGGCCTGGCGACGATTGTGGTCGCCGCGGTCGGTGCGCTCGCGGCGTCGCGGCTCGCGACGCTCGCCGCGTGGCTCGCACTCGGCTCGTCCGGCACATGGCTCGCGGGGGTCGGCCTGTTCGACGGCGCCGCGACCGGCGGTGCGCTGTTCTACGTGGTGCCGAGCACCGCCGCGATCGCCGCACTGTTCCTGCTGGCCGACGCGATGGCGCAGGCGCGCGGCGAGGTCGCCGACACGCTCTGCGGTGCGCCGCGCATGCACGGCGCCGGCCGCTTCGGCGCGTTGTTCCTCGTGCTCGCCGTGACCATTGCGGGCCTGCCGCCGCTGGCCGGCTTCATCGGCAAGACGCTGCTGCTGCAGGGCGCCGCCGACCACGACACGCCGTGTCCCGGGCTGGCGGCCGCCGCGCACTGGCGCGTGCTGGCGCCGGCCGCGGCGCTGACCGTCACGATCGTCGCGATCACGCCGGCGGCGGGGCCGGTCCAGCGCTATGCGCGAGCCGCTGCCGATGCCGCGACCGCGCCCCGCGCGTATGTCGATGCCGTGACGGGGAGCGGCGCGGCGCGCAGCCCGGTCGGCGAGGCGCTCAGCGCGCGCGATGCGGGTGCGATGCCGCTGGCCGGCGCGATCACCGCGTCGCGCCCGATCGCCCTGCACTCCGACGCCCCGACGCCGCGATGAGGCGTCTGCTACCGCATCCGCGTCTCACGGTCGCGCTCGCGCTGACGTGGCTCGCGCTCGCGCAGTCGGTCGGCCCGGGCCACGTGCTGCTCGCGGTCGGGCTCGCGCTCGCGATCGCGCGCTTCGTCGGACCGGTGCTGCCGGTGGTGCCGCGGGTGCGCCGCCCGGCGCGGCTGGTTGCGTATGTCGGTCTGGTCGCGGTCGACATCGTGCGGGCGAACCTGACGGTCGCGCGGCTGACGCTGTCGCCGCTGTCGCGTCTGGCCCCGCAGATCGTCGAGGTGCCGCTGGCCACGCGCGACCCGTTCGTCGCGTCGTTGCTGGCGGCCACCGTCACGCTGACGCCCGGCACGGTGTCGATCGCGCTCGACCTGGGCGCCGGCACGCTGACCGTGCATGCGCTCGCGGCGCCCGACGCCGACGCGGTCGTCGCCGAGATCCGGCAACGCTACGAAGCGCGGCTGCTGGAGATCTTCGAATGCTGAGCGCTGCGATCACGCTGACCGTCGCGCTGCTGGTCGTCGCGATCGGGCTGGCGGCGTGGCGGCTGCTGCGTGGGCCCCATGTCTGCGATCGCATCCTCGCGCTCGACACGCTGTACGTGAACGCGGCCGGCCTGCTGATCGTGCTGGGCGTCGCCGACGGCGCGGCCACGCTGTTCGAGGCGGCATTGCTGGTGGCCGTGCTGGGTTTCGTCGGCACCGTCGCGCTGTCGAAGTACGTCGAGTCGCGGGACCTGATCGAGTGAACCCGATCGCGGAGGCCGTCGTGTCGGTGCTGCTGGTGATCGGCGGCGTCTTCGTGCTGCTGGGCTCGCTCGGGCTCGCGCGGTTCCCCGACCTGCTCACGCGGCTGCACGGCCCGAGCAAGGCCGCCACGCTCGGACTGGGTGCACTGCTGCTCGCATCGGTCGTCGCCTTCGGGGTACGCGACCAGGCGCTGTCGGTGCACGAGCTGCTGATCACGTTGTTCGTCGCGATCACCGCGCCGGTGAGCGCACAGTTCGTCGCCCGCGCTTCCCGCCACGACCGTGAGGCGCGCGCGGCATCCGACCCCCGCCCTGACCCCGAGGAATCCGCATGAGGTCCTACGCCCCCGACTCTCCCGAAGCCATCGCGCGCGTGCTCGCGATGACGATGATCGCCGACGCGAAGCTCGACGATCGCGAGCTCGAGCTGATGGACCGGCTGTCGCTCTACGACGTGCTGGGCCTCGGGCGCACCGCGTTCTCGGAAGTGGTGCAGGACTTCTGCGACGACCTGCTCGCGGCTGGCGGGCGCCCCGGCGGCAAGGTCGACCTCATGGACCGCGACCGCATCGACGCGGTGCTGGCCGAGGTGGTCGATCCGGCGAAGCGCCGCCTTGCCGCGCAGATGGTCGTCAACGTCGCCAAGGCCGACGGCACGCTGCACGACAACGAGCTCGCGCTGTTTCGCCAGGTGCTGGCGCGGTGGGGGCTGACGCTGGACGGGTTGAAGTAGCGGTCCGTCGGCGCCACGGCGGCGTCGGTCCGTCTCGCTGCGCGCCGAGGCGCGCAGCGGTCGTCGCGGTTCCCCCGAACCCGCGCGATCAGCGACGTCGGCGTGCGGCGACCCCCAGTCCGACGAGCCCGAGCGCCGTCAGCGCCCAGGTCGATGGCTCCGGCACTTGCGCGACGAAGCCGGGGAGGTCGGCCGCGTACGCGTGCAGCACGCCCGGCACGAGGCGATAGCCGGCCGGGACCGCACCGACCTCGATG
>JALORJ010000099.1 GCA_025459035.1 Burkholderiales bacterium | reverse complement strand
GAAGGTGATCGACCTCTTCCTCGACGAGGAGTCGCCCAGCCTGGCGCTGGCCGAGGCATTCGTCGGACGCCCGATCCGGCTGCAGGTGGAGAGCGTCTACAACCAGGAGCAGTACGACATCGTGCTGGTGTGACACGGCGCCGTGCGTCGGCCGAGGCTCGCGCGGGTCCGCCGCACCGGGGGTGATTCGTTCGTCGCTGCCGGAGACGTCGCCCACCGCGAAGTCGACAGCCCGCGAGTTCCGGGCATCCGCTCAGGGTTGACGGCCGCTTGATCGACGCCGACGACTCGATCTGGGAAAGTAAGGATTCCTTGCTTTCTGCGGATCGCCGACATGCTTGCCAAGCTCACCTCCAAGAACCAGCTCACGCTGCCCAAGGCGGTCACCGAGGCCATCGGTTCGGCCGAGTACTTCGACGTCGAGGCGCGTGACGGCACCATCGTGCTCACCCCGGTACGCATCCAGCGCGGCGACGCGGTGCGCGCGAAGCTTGCGGAGCTCCAGCTGGACGAGCGGGACATCGCCGACGCGGTGCGATGGGCACGGCGCGGTCGGTAGGTCGACGTGCCTCGGCCCCCATCGCCGGATCAGGCACCGCGCGTCGTCATCGACACCAACGTCGTGCTGTCGGCGCTCGTGTTCGCCAGCCCCCTGACAGCGCGCATGCGTGACGCGTGGGTGGCCGGAGCGGTCGTTCCGTTGGCAAGCACCGCGACAGCGGCCGAACTCGTGCGCGTGCTCGCATACCCGAAGTTCCAGCTCTCGCCGTCCATGCGCGAGGAACTGCTCTCGGACTACCTGCCGTGGGTCGTGGCCGTCACGATCTCCGATCCGTCGCCCCGGGTACCCCGCTGCCGAGACCCGGACGATCGGCACTTCCTCGAGCTGGCCGTCGCAGGACACGCGGACATGCTCGTGACCGGCGACGGCGATCTGCATGCCCTGGCCGAGGAAGTGCCCTTCGAGATCGTCGCACCCGCGACGCTGCTGGCCCGACTCGGCTGACAGACGCTCACTGCCTTCCCCCCACCACCCCCTTCAACCACCGCCGCATCTCCCGCCGCCCCGCCGCGTTCGTCGCGCGCCACGCCTGCAACGCCAGCGCGAGGAACGCCTGCTCGGCCGGTGACGGGGCGTCGGCGTCGCGCGCCTCGTCGAGCCAGCCGGCGGGCTTGCCGCAGTGCTGCTCGATCTGCCGCGCGAGCTTGTCGCCGATCGGGCGCGACGCCTTGATCTGGCTCCACAGGCTGGGCGAGATCTCGACGTGCGCGGCGAAGCGCTGCTCGAGTCCGCGCGGCGGGGCGCCGGTGCGCAGCGCGCTCTCGGCCCACTGCTGAAACAGCGCAAGGACGTTGCGACGGCGGACGAGGACGAGTTCGGTCATGGCGGGCGATGGTCGCGGGGGTTGACCCGCGCGTAAAGAGTCTTTACGTTTCGCCGCCTCGCGCCACGCCGTCTTTCGCGCAACTCTTCTCGCTTCGATCGCCGCCATGACACATGCCGCCCTTTCCATGCCGTCGCCGCTGCCTGCGGTGCATCGGCGTGCGCGCGTGCCCGCGGCGGTGACATGCGGCGGCATCGAGACGTGGACCGTGCGGTCGTGCACGGGCCGCTCGAAGCGTCTGTCGCACTCGCCCATGTGCTTCGGGTCGAAGCACGCGTTCGCGGCGTCGGGCCGTTCGGGCGTCGCGATCGAGCATCTCCAGCCCCGCAGCTTCGTGTTTCACCCCGCCCTTCCGGGAGAAGCGCCCGCCTGACCGGCACGCTTCGTTCTCCGTCTTCCCGGAGGCCCGGACACCGCAAGGTGCCGGGCCTTCGTGCTTTCCGGTCCGCCGTTCCTTCGTTTCGTCGTTCCTTCGTTCGTCTTCGGGTGTGCCCGCGCACTCCGTCGTCGCCTCGCACGGTGTGCGCGTCGGCGGGATGTGCGTGGCGTGGTGCACCGCGTCGTTCGTGCAGCGAGACACCGCCTCCGACGGGAGGCTCGCGCGCGGGCACAGCCGAAGCCGGATCCGGGCGCGACCTCGCACCAGGAGACTCCGATGCAGTCGCAGGTCGTGGTGTTGCAGCTCGATGTGCGCGGCGTGCCGCAGCGCTGGGCATCGCTCGAAGCCGCGGTGACGTACGTCGCGCTCGACGCGGTCGCATGGGTCGGTGGCGACTCGCCGCTCGCGACCCTGCGCGGCGGTCGCAACGTGCGCACGGGCCGACGCTCGTCGATCGACGTGTGGCCGATCGTCGCGCTGCGCGGCGCGATGCCGCAGGTGGGCATCGACGCGGTGCCAGCGGTCACGCGGCGCCGTCTGCTGCGGCGCGACCGGCACACGTGCGCGTACTGCGGCGGGCGCTTCGAGACCGATCAGCTCACGTGCGAGCACATCGTGCCGGTGTCGCGCGGCGGACGCACGACGTGGATGAACCTCGTCGCCGCGTGCACGGCGTGCAACGGCCGCAAGGCCGATCGCACGCCCGAGGAGGCCGGCATGCGGCTGCGGTATCTGCCGTACGTGCCGAACCGCTTCGAGAGCCTGCTGCTCGACGGTCGACGCATCCGCGCCGACGTGAACGAGTGGCTGGCCGCGAGGCTGCCGAAGGATTCGCGGCTGCAGTAGCGCCGCACGGGGTTCCGCTCGATCGGGCGGGTGCGCTTGCAGGTCAGGGGTTGGGGTCGGTCCTTGCGGGGCCACCCGCCCCGCCGGCGTACAGGGCTGCCGCAGGGCGTTGTCGCCGTACGTGTCGCAAGCCCGCACGCGGGTGGAAGCAGGGGCGCGCCACGTGGTCCGCGAGGGCAACGGCGGACGCCTCCGATGTCGCAGCAGCAAGGGATAGCTCACTGGTAGAGCAACGGCCCTCTAAGCCGTCGGTCGCGGGTTCGACTCCCGCTCCCATCGCAGCACCCGCCGGATGCGGGTCATGCGGAACACGCAATGCACCGCGTGCCTCGCACGGCCCATCGGCGGCGGCCGTCGTGCCGTGCGTTCCCGGATCGGGGGCGTGCGCGGCCAGCGTCGGGCCGGTCGCGTCGAGCGACTGCTCGAACCGGGCGCGTACGGCTGGTGGCGCTGGGCGCGCGACGTGTCGGTCGAGCCGGTCGATCTGCGCTTGCAGGCGATGGAGGTGTCGGGACAGGAGATGCTGACGCGCGACAAGGTCGCGCTGCGGCTGAACCTCACCGCGACCTGGCGCTACGCCGACGTGCGCACCGCGTTCGCGCGGCTCGCGAAGCCGGCCGATCACCTGTACCGCGAACTGCAGCTCGCGCTGCGCGCCGCGGTGGGCACGCGCTCGCTCGACACGCTGCTCGAGGACAAGTCGGTCCTCGACGGCCTGATCGAGCAGCAGGTGCGCGCGCGGCTCGCGCCGTTCGGGCTCGCGCTGGAGAGCGTCGGCGTGAAGGACATCGTGCTGCCCGGCGAGATGCGCACGCTGCTTGCGCAGGTCGTGCAGGCAGGCAAGGCGGCGGAGGCCAACGTGATCCGCCGACGCGAGGAGACCGCGGCGACGCGTTCGCTGCTCGCGACCGCAATGGTGATGGAGGACAACCCCGTCGCGCTGCGGTTGAAGGAGCTCGAGACGCTCGAACGTGTGGTCGAGCGCGTCGGGAGCCTGCAGGTGGTCGGTGGTCTCGACCAGGTGCTCGACGGGCTCGTGAAGCTGCGTCGAGCGTGAAGCACCGGGCCACCGCGGCGGATCGGATCTCCGCCGCGGCGGACTCGTCGAGCGTTCAGGAGAATGAACATGGAGATCGAAACCCCGTACATCGAAGACCGCGTCGACGGCGGCGTGCCCGTGCGTCGCTGGACGCGCGGCGTGCCGGTGGAGACGGGCGCGCTCGATCAGCTCGCGAACACCGCGAAGCTGCCGATCGTGGGCCCGTACGTCGCTGCGATGCCCGACGTGCACGTGGGCATCGGCGCGACGGTGGGCTCGGTCGTGCCGACGCGCGGCGCGATCATCCCGGCGGCCGTCGGCGTCGACATCGGCTGCGGAATGATCGCGAGCCGCACCACGCTGGTCGCGACCGACCTGCCCGACACGCTGCGCCCGTTGCGCAACGCGATCGAGCGCGCGGTGCCGCACGGCTTCGCCAAGCGCGGTCGCGATCGTGGGCGTTGGGAGCGTTCGCCGCCAGCCGCCGCGGACACGGCGTGGAGCACGCTGGCCGACGATTTCGCTGCGCTGTGCGCGACGCACCCGACGCTGGCGCGCACCAACCACCGCATGCACCTGGGCACGCTGGGCAGCGGCAACCACTTCATCGAGCTCTGCCTCGACGAGGCCGATCGCGTGTGGGTGATGCTGCACTCGGGCTCGCGCGGTGTGGGCAACGCCATCGGGCAGCACTTCATCGCGCTGGCGCGCGAGGCGGCGCTGCGCGACGACGTGCACCTGCCCGATCGCGATCTCGCGTGGTTCGCCGAAGGCACGCAGCCGTTCGACGACTACGTGCGCGCGGTGGGCTGGGCGCAGCGCTACGCGGCGGCCAACCGCGCGGTGATGCTCGATCTGGTGCTCGACGCGATGCGCGGCGTGATCGACACGCCGTTCGACGCGGCGGCCGAGGCGGTGAACTGCCACCACAACTACGTGCAGCGCGAGCGCCACTTCGATCTCGATCTGTGGATCACGCGCAAGGGCGCGGTGAGCGCGCGGGCCGGCGAGCTCGGCATCATCCCGGGCAGCATGGGCGCGCGCAGCTTCATCGTGCGCGGCAAGGGCTGCGCGGACAGCTTCACCAGCTGCTCGCACGGCGCCGGCCGCGTGCTGAGCCGCTCGGCCGCGCACCGCCGGCTCACGCTCGACGATCACGTCGCGGCGACTGCCAGGGTCGAATGCCGCAAGGACGCCGGCGTGCTCGACGAGAGCCCCGCGGCCTACAAGGACATCGATGCCGTTATGGCCGCGCAGGCGGATCTGGTCGAGGTGGTTCACACGCTGAAGCAGGTGGTGTGCGTGAAGGGGTGAAGCCTTCGCGCCCGCTCGGACGGGCGGACGACGCGGCCCTGCCGACCCGCCGGCGAGACCCGGTGCACTCGGCGATCGGGTGATGACGCGCGCGGGTCCGCGGGGAACGCGTCACCCGTTCGGGCATGCTCCCGACGGCCTGCCTCCCCGAGCGCTCCCGCCGATGTCCGTCCCCGCGCCCCGCCGCCGCATGACCGCCGCATCCGTCGCCCTCGCTGTCGCGGTGTCGCAGCTCGCGGCGTGCCAGGACGCGCCGCCCGACGCGCCGCGTCCGCCGCCGCAGGTGCAGGTGGTCACGGTGCAGCCGCGCACCATTCCGTACGTGATGACGTTCGTCGCGCAGACGCAGAGCGCACGGCAGGTCGACATTGTCGCGCGGGTGTCGGGCTATCTCGACCACATCGGCTATCGCGAGGGCGAGCTGGTGCGGCAGGGGCAGGTGCTGTTCCAGCTCGATCCGCGGCCGCTGCGCGCGCAGCTCGACGCGGCACGCGGCGAACTCCAGGCGCAGCAGGCGCGGCTGACGACGGCGGCGGCCACGCTCGGTCGCGTGAAGCCGCTGGCCGCGATGAACGCGATGTCGCAGGCCGATCTCGACCGCGCCGAGGGCGACCACGCCGCCGCGAAGGCCGCGGTGGCGGCGGCGCGCGCGAAGGTCGACGCGGCGAAGCTCGAGCTCGACTACGCGAGCATCGTCAGTCCGGTCACCGGTCTGGCCAGTCGCTCGCTGCTGCGCGAGGGCGCGTACGTCAACGCGCAGTCGGGCAACGCGAAGCTCACGTACGTGGCGGCGCTCGATCCGATCTGGGTCGACTTCAGCGTGTCGCAGAACCAGTCGTCGCAGCTGCGCGCGCGCATCGCGGCGCGGCAGGTGATCGCGCCGGCGTCCGACGCGTGGGAAGTCGAGCTGGTGATGGCCGACGGCTCGGTGCATCCGCAGCGCGGGCGCATCAACTTCGCCGATCCGTCGTTCAGCCAGGACACCGGCTCGTTTCTCGTGCGCGCCGTGCTGCCGAACCCCGACCGCGTGCTGCGACCCGGCATGTTCGTGACCGCGCGCGTGGTCGGGCCGTCGCGCCCCGACGCGGTGGTGCTGCCGCAGCTGGCCGTGCAGCAGGGGCCGTCGGGGCACTACGTGTACGTGGTGAAGCCCGACGGCACCGCCGAGATCCGGCCGGTGGTGGTGGGTGACTACGAAGGCACGCGCGACATCGTCATCGACACCGGGCTCGCGGCCGGCGACCGGGTAGTGATCGACGGCATGCTGAAGGTCGCACCGGGCAAGCCGGTGACGATCGTCACCGCGCCCGCCGGGGCAGGGGCGCCGGCGGCGGCGGCCGCTGCGGCGCCGACGTCCGCGTCGGCTCCGGCCGCGGCGCGCTGACGCGCCCGCACCGGGAAGCGCCCGCCGTGTTCACGCATTTCTTCATCGGTCGCCCCATCCTCTCGACCGTCCTGTCGGTCCTGATCCTGCTGGGCGGCGCCGTCGCGATGCTGGTGCTGCCGATCTCGCAGTACCCCGAGCTCGCGCCGCCGCAGGTGTCGATCGACGCGCGCTATCCGGGTGCGACCGCCGAGGTCATCGCCAACACGGTGGCAGCGCCGATCGAAGCGCAGCTGAACGGCGTCGACAACCTGCTGTACTTCAACTCGATCGCGTCATCGAGCGGTAACGTGTCGATCAACGTGGTGTTCCGGCCCGGCAGCGACCCGAACATCAACCAGGTCAACGTGCAGAACCGCGTGAGTCAGGCGCTGCCGCTGATCCCGCAGGTCGTGTCGCAGCAGGGCGTCACGGTCGAGAAGAAGTCGTCGAGCCTGATGATGGTGCTGTCGGTGTTCTCGCCGGACGGGCGCCACGACACGACCTATATCGACAACTACACGAACCTGTACGTGCTCGAGGAGCTCAAGCGCGTGCCCGGGGCCAACCGCGCGTCGGTGTTCGGTCTGCCCGACATCGCGATGCGCGTGTGGCTGCGCCCCGACCGCATGGCGCAGATCGGGCTGACGGTGCAGGAGGTCGCCGCGGCGATCCAGAGTCAGAACCAGACCTACGGCATCGGCCAGATCGGCGCGCCGCCGTCGGCGCCGGACGTGCAGCAGACGTTCGTGGTGACGACGCAGGGCCTGCTGACGCGCCCCGAGGAGTTCGAGCAGATCATCGTGCGCGCCGCGAAGGACGGCGCGGCGCTCGTGCGGCTGCGCGATGTCGGGCGCGTCGAGCTGGCCAAGCGCGACTACTCCGTGGCCAGCCGCATGAACGGCCGCACCGCGACCACGATCGGCATCTTCCAGCAGCCCGGCGCCAACGCGGTCGAGACCTCGCGCGCGGTGCGCGCGCGGCTGGCGGAGCTGAAGAAGCAGTTCCCCGAGGGGCTCGACTACCGCATCGCGCTCGACACCAGCCTGTTCACGCTGAACTCGATCGACAAGGTGGTGCACACCTTCTTCGAGGCGGTGGTGCTGGTGATCGCGGTGGTGTTCCTGTTCCTGCAGTCGCTGCGCGCGACGGTGATCCCGATCCTCGCGGTGCCGATCTCGATCGTCGGCACCTTCGTCGGCATGCTGATGCTCGGCTTCTCGATCAACATGCTGACGCTGTTCGGTCTGATCCTCGCGATCGGTCTGGTCGTCGACGACGCGATCGTCGTGGTCGAGAACGTCGAGGTGAACATGACGCAGCACGGGCTGTCGGCGCTCGAGGCCGCGAAGCGCGCGATGGCCGAGATCGCCGGCGCGCTGATCTCGATCGTGCTGGTGCTGGTCGCGGTGTTCCTGCCGGTCGCCTTCCTCGGCGGCGTCACCGGCACGCTGTACCAGCAGTTCGCCATCACCATCGCCATCTCGGTGGTGTTCTCGGCCTTCAACGCGCTGACGCTGTCGCCGGCGCTGGCGGCGCTGCTGCTGAAGCCCGCCGGCGGCCCGCCGGGGCCGCTGGCGCCGTTCTATGCCGCCTTCAACCGCGTCTTCGGCCGCTTCACCGATGGCTACACCGGGCTCGCGGGGCTCCTGGCGCGCAAGGCCGCGCGCAGCGCCGTCCTCGTGCTGCTGCTGGGTGGCCTCACGGTGCTGCTGGCGTCGCGGCTGCCGGCGGGCTTCGTGCCCGAGGAGGACCAGGGCTACGTGCTCGTCAACGC
>JALORJ010000098.1 GCA_025459035.1 Burkholderiales bacterium | reverse complement strand
TTCTCGAGAACGCGCGCGTTGACACCCATGTCGATGATCTCGCCCTCTCGGCTGATCCCCTCACCGTAGAGGATGTCGAACTCGGCCGTCTTGAAGGGCGGGCTGACCTTGTTCTTGACCACCTTGACCTTGGTCTCGCTGCCGATGACTTCCTCGCCCTTCTTGATGCTGCCGGTGCGGCGGATGTCGATGCGCACCGACGCGTAGAACTTCAGCGCGTTGCCGCCCGTGGTGGTCTCGGGGTTGCCGAACATCACGCCGATCTTCATGCGGATCTGGTTGATGAAGATCACCAGCGTGTTCGACCGCTTGATGTTCGCGGTGAGCTTGCGCAGCGCCTGGCTCATCAGCCGCGCCTGCAGGCCCGGGAGCTGGTCGCCCATCTCGCCCTCGATCTCGGCCTTCGGCGTGAGCGCCGCGACCGAGTCGACGACGACGATGTCGACGGAGCCGGACCGCACCAGCATGTCGGTGATCTCGAGCGCCTGCTCGCCGTTGTCGGGCTGCGAGATCAGCAGGTCGTCGACCTGCACGCCCAGCTTGCGCGCGTACTGCGGGTCGAGCGCGTGCTCGGCATCGATGAACGCCGCGGTACCGCCAAGCTTCTGGGCCTCGGCGATGACCTGCAGCGTGAGGGTGGTCTTGCCGGACGACTCGGGGCCGTAGATCTCGACGACGCGTCCGCGCGGAAGGCCGCCGATGCCGAGCGCGAGATCGAGCGTCAGCGAGCCGGTCGACACGACCTGGATGTCGTCGCCGGCGCTGCCTTCGCCGAGCTTCATGATCGAGCCCTTGCCGAACTGCTTCTCGATCTGCGACAGCGCGGCCGCCAGGGCCTTGCTCTTGTTGTCGTCCATGGAAGGCCTCGTGGAAATGTGCGATCGATTATTGCACGCAGGTTTTCGCGTTCCTGGCGCTGCGCGCCGGCGTTTCCCGTTTGGTCGAGGGCCGTGCGCAGCGCGCGGCGCCCCCGCCGCACGGCAGGCGATTCGCGGCCCTCGCCCGCGCCCCGCTGCGGGCTTCGGGACGCCCGCGGACGGCGTCGCCGGCGCTCAGCCGACGACCGGCCGCGACACGCGTTCGATCACCCCTTCCAGGGCCGCGATCACCGACGCCCGACGCACCGCGGTGCGATCGCCGTCGAACCGGAACGTGCTCGCCTCGACCGTCCCGTCGCGCAACGCCCAGCCGATGCACACCATGCCGACCGGCTTGGTGGCGGTGCCTCCCCCGGGGCCGGCGACGCCGCTCACCGCGACCGCCACGTCGGCCTGCGAACCGGCCAGCGCCCCGGTCGCCATCGCGACGACCACCGCCTCGGACACCGCGCCGTGCGCATCGAGCGTGGCCTGCGGCACGCCGAGCTGCGCCGTCTTCGCGGCGTTGGTGTAGGTGACGAAGCCGCGGTCGAACCAGGCGGAGCTGCCGGCCACCGACGTGACCAGCATCGACACCCAGCCTCCGGTGCACGACTCGGCCGTCGCGAGCACCCGGCCGTGGGTGCGCAGCACGTCGGCGACGCGCTGCGCCAGCGCGTCGAGGGCCGCGTCGCTCATCGCATCCGCTGCCATGCCGCCACGACCATCAGCGCCGCCAGCGCGGCCAGCGCGTCGTCGAACATCACGCCGAAGCCGCCGCGCACGCTGCGCTCGTAGTGGCGGATCGGCGGCGGCTTGGCGATGTCGAACAGCCGGAACAGCAGGAATCCCGTCGCCTCCCATGCCGGACCGCGCGGCAGCACCAGCAGCACCGCGAGCATCGCGACGAACTCGTCGATCACGATGCCGCCGTGGTCCTGCACGCCGAGCGAACGTCCGGTCACGTGCGCCGCCCACACGCCGATCGCGAACAACGCCGCGATCACGCCGGCGATCTGCAGATCGCCCAGCCGCCCCTGCATCGCCCACCACGCCGGCAGTGCCGCCAGCGTGCCCCACGTCCCCGGCGCGGGCCGCACCAGGCCGGCGACGCCGACGAACGCGATGAAGTGCGCCGGATGCGCGACGACGAACCGCAGCCCGGGCCGCGCCCCGGTCCAGCGCGCCGCACCGGTCACGGTCATGCGGCCCCCGCGGCGAAATGATCGAAGCCGGTCCGCGCGACCGGCAGCACGCGCCCGTCGCGATCGCACAGCTCGGCACGCGGCCCGTCGGTACCGGCGGCGTCGACCGCGGCGCGCGCATCGCGCGGAGCGCACAGCAGCAGTTCGTAGTCGTCGCCACCGGCGACCACGGCGTCCGCGCGCATCCGGGCATCGAGTCCCGCGAGCGCCGACGACTGCGGCAGACGCGCGCGCTCGATCGCGATGCGCACCTGCGAGCGCACGGCGATGTGCCCCGCATCGGCCAGCAGGCCGTCGGAGACGTCGATGGCGGCCGTCGCGATTCCGCGCAGGGCAAGACCCGCCGCGACGCGCGGTGTCGGCGCCTCGAGTCGCGCGCGACAGTGCGCGGCGTCGGCCGCGTCGAGCGTCGCGCGGCCCTGCAGCACCGCGAGGCCCGCAGCCGCTTCGCCGGTGCAGCCGGTGAGCCACACGTCGTCGCCCGCGCGCGCGCCGTCGCGTCGCAGTGCCGCGGCCTCGGGGACCTCGCCGGCGACGGTCACGCACAGTGCACGCGGCCCGCGGGTCGTGTCGCCGCCGGCGAGGTCGACCCCATGTGCCGCCGCGAGCGCGAAGAAGCCGTCCGCGAACGCGGCAAGCCATGCGTCGTCGGCCTCCGGCAGCGCGACGGCGAGAAACGCCCAGCGCGGTGTCGCGCCCATCGCCGCGAGGTCGGACAGATTCACGGCCAGCGTCTTGTGGCCGAGCCGGCACGCATCGGTCCCCGGGAGGAAGTGCGTGCCCTCGACGAGCAGGTCGGTCGACACCGCGAGCGTGTGGCCGGCACGGGGCGCCAGCAGCGCCGCGTCGTCACCGATGCCCAGTCGCGTGTGTGCGAGCGGCCGCACGAAGTGCCGCGCGATCAGCGCGAACTCGCCTGTCGCCGCCGCAGGCCGGACCGTCACGATCGGTCCCCCTGCCGTCGGCTCAGTGCCCGGAGCCGCGGCATCGGGGCACGGCGCGACCGTCGGCGCCGCGACCGCACGCGCGCGTGCTGCCATGCGGCGGCGCGCACCGGGCGGGGGTCCACACGGGCGTCAGCCCTGGCGGCGCGCCGCCACTTCCTGCGGTCGCGCCTGCGCCGCGACGCGATCGAGCACGCCGTTCACGTACTTGTGCCCGTCGGTCCCGCCGAACACCTTGGCGAGGTCGACCGCCTCGTTGATCACGACCCGGTACGGCGTCTGCGGGTGATGCAGCAGCTCCTCGGCCGCGACCAGCAGGATCGCGTGCTCGACCGGCGACAGGTCCGCCGCGGGCCGGTCCAGCGTCGGCTGCAGCGCGGCGCGCAGCGCGTCGGCATGCGCGACGACGCCGTCGACCAGCGCGTCGAACAGGCCGGCGTCGAGTTTCGGGAAATCCGCATCGAGGCGGGCCTGGCGCTTGACGTCGCCGGCGGGCTCCGGGTTGAGCAACCAGGCGTAGAGCACCTGCACCGCGCTCTCGCGCGCACGGCGGCGCGGCGTGCGCGGCTTGGTCGCCGGGCGGCCCGCCGCGGTCGGCGTGTCGGTGCGCGCGGGTTCAGCGGGGTTCATGTTCGATCGCTCGCAGCAGGTTGGCCATCTCGACCGCGACGCGCGCGGCTTCCGCACCCTTCACGTGCATGCGCGCCTCGGCCTGCGCATCGGTGTCGCAGGTGAGGATGCCGTTGGCGACCGGGATGCCGGACTCGATCTGGACCTGCATCAGCCCGGCGGCCGACTGGTCCGAGACCACTTCGAAGTGATACGTCTCGCCGCGGATGACCGCCCCGAGCGCGACCACGGCGTCGACGCGACCGCTGTCGGCCATCGACGCCGCGACGGCCGGGATCTCGAGGGCTCCGGGGACGCGTGCGACGAGGATGTCGTCGTCGGGCACGCCCAGACGCTGCAGTTCGCCCACGGCAGCCGCGAGCAGCGCGTCGCAGACGGGTTCGTTGAAGCGGCTCGCGACGACGCCGACGGCGATCTCGCGGCCGTCGACGTCCGCACTGAACAGATGGGGCACGGGGGTAGTCCTCTCAGAACCTGTGGAGACGTTCGCCGCGCCCGAGCGCGCGCGACTGGCGGTGTCGATCGAGGCACGAAGCGGCGCCGTGGCGGGCTGCACGGCGAGCATTCGCGACGCCGAGCGGCGCCGTCACGGGTGGTCGGGCGGGTGGACGGGATGGCTTCACAGGTTGTCACTGCAGCGCGGTGATCGCCGCACCTTCGGATTCCTGGTAACCGGCGACCTCGAGGTCGAAGCCGGTCATGCTGGGCATGCGTCGTGGATGCGCCATCAGCTGCATGCGCTTGACGCCGAGATCGCGCAGGATCTGCGCGCCGATGCCGTAGGTGCGCAGATCCATCTTGCGCCGCGGCGGCGCCGAGGTCTCGGCCTCGATGCGCGCGAGCAGATCGCGCCCGGTCTCGGTCCGGTGCAGCAGCACGATGACACCGCGTCCGGCCGCCGCGATCGCGCGCTGCGACGCGTGCAGGTTCCACGAATGCGTCGTGCTGGCGGCGTCGAGCGCGTCGATCACCGACAGCGGCTCGTGCACACGCACCAGCACCGGGGCGTCGCCCGCGACCTCGCCGCGCACCAGCGCGAGATGCGTCTCGTGCGTCGTCGTGTCGGTGTACGCGAACAGGCGGAACGCACCGTGCGGCGTCTCGATGCTGCGCTCGCAAACGCGGGTCACGAGCGACTCGGTACGGCTGCGGTACTGGATCAGGTCCGCGATGGTGCCGATCTTCAGGCCGTGCGCGGCGGCGAAGGTCACCAGGTCCGGCAGGCGCGCCATGCTGCCGTCGTCCTTGAGCACTTCGCAGATGACCGCGGCCGGCTCCAGACCCGCGAGCGCCGCGAGGTCGCAGCCGGCCTCGGTGTGGCCGGCGCGCACCAGCACGCCGCCCTTCTGCGCCATCAGCGGGAAGATGTGCCCGGGCTGGACGATGTCCTCGGGCCGCGCGTCGCGCCTGACGGCCGCAAGCACGGTGGTCGCGCGATCGGCCGCGGAGATCCCGGTGGTCACGCCGTGCGCCGCCTCGATCGACAACGTGAAGTTGGTGCCCATCGACGAGCGGTTCTGCGACACCATCAACGGCAGGTCGAGCTGGCGGCAGCGCGCCTCCGTGAGGGTGAGGCAGATCAGCCCACGGCCGAAGCGCGCCATGAAGTTGATCGCCTCGGGCGTCGATCTTCCTCGTCGACCAGCACGACGATGCGGCCGGCGCGGATCTCGGCGACGATCTCTGGGGTGCCGGCGATGGACATGGGCAGGGGCGACGACGGGAACAAGCCCGCGATTGTGCCGGTCAACGCGCCGCGCTGGCCACCGGCGCCGCCGACGCCGTCGCGCACCCGCCTCTCGTCCCCGGACACCCCGCCATGCCCGACCGTCGTTCGCTCGCCCGCGCCGTTCGCCTCGCCTGCATCGCCGCCGCCTTCACCGCGCTGTCGGCCGCCGCGGCCGATCCGCGACCGCTCACGGCCGTCCCGGCGGTCGACCCGGCGCGCTACGTCGGACAGTGGTACGAGATCGCGCGCTTCCCGGCGTGGTTCCAGAAGCGCTGCAAGGGCGATGTCACCGCGCGCTATGCATTGCGCGACGACGGTCGTCTCGATGTCGAGAATCGCTGTGTGCGCGACGACGGCACGGTCGACATCGCGACCGCGCAGGCGAAGCGGGCCGACGGCGACGCGACCGGCGCGAAGCTGCGCGTGAGCTTCCTGCCGGCTGCGCTGCGCTGGCTGCCGTTCGGCTGGGCGAACTACTGGGTCGTCGACCTCGACCCCGACTATGCGTGGGCCGTCGTCAGCGAGCCCGGCCGCGAGTACCTGTGGGTGCTCGCGCGCACGCCGTCGCTGCCCGCCGGCGTGTACGACGCGATCGTCGCGCGTCTGGCCGCCGACGGCTTCGCCGTCGATCGCATGGTCGTGACGACCCACGCGGGCACGCCGGCCGTCGCCCGATGACGCCCCGGCAGGTCAGAGCGGGAGCGCGGTCGTCGCCTTGACACGCTTCATCGCGAAGCTCGACTGCACCAGCCGCACGCACGCGAGGCGCTGCAGCCGTCCGGAGTAGAAGCGCTCGTAGGCCTCCATGTCGGCGACCACGACGCGCAGCACGTAGTCGAACTCGCCCGGCACCTTCCAGCACTCGACCACTTCGGCCATCGCCGAGACCGCGGTCTCGAATTCGACCGACAGACGCTCGGTCTGGCGCTCGAGCGCCACCCGCACGAGCACGGTGAGCGCCAGACCGACGCGCCGCGCATCGACCAGCGCGACCGTCGCGCGGATGAAGCCGCGCGCGTGCAGCAGCCGCACACGGCGTGCCACCGGCGACGGCGTCAGCGACACCCGGTCGGCCAGCTGCGCGGTGGTGAGCGTGGCGTCCTGCTGCAGCGCCCGCAGCAGCGCCCGGTCGACCGCGTCGAGGCGGTCCGGCGGGTCGGGCGCGGTCGGGGCCGACATCGCGTCGTCGGGGTCCGCGTCGCCGGAAGGCGCCCGCGCGACGCGCTTCGAGCCACCGGTGCGGCGGGTTGTTACGTTTTTCGCGGGGTTCGTTGGCATGGAAAGCGATCGGTCGCAGGCATCGGTCGCGATTCTGGCTGCAATCGTCCCTGCACGTGCTCGACCATGGATGCATCGAACCTGCCGTGGAGGCCGCCCCCGATGAACGCCCCGACCCACCCGGCCACGCGGTGCGCGTCAGGACCCGCCGCGGCGCACACCAGCGACGTGTCACCGCTACCGCCGGCAGCATGGCCGACGCACGCGACGCTGCGAGCCGTGGCGCATCGGCTGGTCGACGCCATCTGCGACGCTCAGGACGCCGTCTCGTACGCGCCCCCGCTGCGCACGATCCCGGACCGCGAACGCGCGACGCTGCAGACCCGCGGCATCCCCGACACCGGGCGCGATCCGCTCGAAGCCGCCACCGAACTGCTGCGCATCGTCGAGACCGGCGCCGCGCGCGCGAACCATCCCCGCGCCTTCGCGTTCATCCCCGGCCCGCACTCGGCCGTATCGTGGCTGGGCGATCTCGTCACCAGCGGCCTCAATCCGCACGCGGGCAGCTGGCTGCAGTCGAGCGGCGCCGCCGCGATCGAACTCGAGGTACTGCGCTGGCTGGCTGCGCGGTTCGGCCTGCCCGCGACCACGGCCGGCGTGTTCACGAGCGGCGGATCGCTGGCGAACCTGACGGCCCTGCAGGTCGCGCGCGACCGCCGCCTGGCGCAGCGCGACCGCGCGCAGGCCGTCGCGTACTGCAGCGACCAGTGCCACTCGTCGGTCGCGAAGGCCCTCGGCGTGCTGGGCTTCGCCCCCGAACAGTTGCGGCGCCTGCCGGTCGATGCCGCGTTCCGCCTCGATCCGGCCGCGCTGGCGCGTGCGGTCGACGCGGATCGCGCGGCGGGACGGCATCCATGGGTGGTCGTGGCCAACGCCGGGAGCACCAACACGGGCAGCATCGACCCGCTCGACGCGATCGCCGACATCGCGTCGACCCGCGGGCTGTGGCTGCACGCGGACGGCGCGTACGGCGCGGCCGCCGCGCTGGTGCCGGCCCGGCGCGCCGCGTTCGCGGGCCTCGCGCGCGTGGACAGCCTCACGTTCGACCCCCACAAGTGGGCCTTCCAGACCTATGGCTGCGCGTGCGTGCTCGTGCGCGACGGCGCCGACCTCACGCGCACCTTCCACACGCGCCCCGAGTACCTGCGCGACACCGACACGACCGACCACGCACCGAACTTCTGGGACCGCGGCATCGAGCTCACGCGTCCGGCGCGCGCGCTGCGCTTCTGGCTGACCCTGCAGACGCTCGGCGCCGACGGTCTGGCGCGGGCAATCGCGCACGGCATCGCGCTGGGCGAGGCCGCTGCTGCCGCGCTGGCACGCACGCCGTACGTCGAGTGCCTGTCGGGTCCGCAGCTCGGGATCGTGTGTTTCCGCTTCGTGCCGCCCGGCGTCGACGACGCGGCAGCGCTGGATGCGCTGCAGTCGCGTGTCGCGCGCGCGGTGACCGACGACGGCACGGCGTTCGTGCTGACCACGGTCCTGCGGGGACAGGTGTGCCTGCGGCTATGCGCGATCTCGCCGCAGGCCGGCGCGGGCGATGTCGAGACGACGATCGCGCGGCTGGCGCGCTACGCCGGCGTGTCGCCGGTGTCGCCGGTGAGCATGCGCTCGACGTAGCGCGCGATCAGGTCGACCTCGAGATTGACGCGGTCCCCGGGGGCGAGATCGCCGAGATTGGTCGCGCCGAGCGTGTGCGGGATCAGGTTGACGGCGAACGTGTCGTGCGTCACCGCATTCACCGTGAGGCTGGTGCCGTTGACGGTGATCGAGCCCTTGCGCGCGACGTACTTCGCGAGCGCCGCCGGCACCTGGAACACGAGCCGGCGGTTGTCGCCGACGGGCTCGACCGCGACGACCACGCCGGCGCCGTCGACATGGCCCGTCACGAGATGACCGCCGAGCCGGTCGGCTGCGCGCAGCGCCTTCTCGAGGTTGAGCCGCGCCCCGGGCACGAAGCCCGCGACGGTGTCGAGCGTCTCCCGCGACAGCTCCATGTCGAAGCGACCGTCGCCGAGCGCGACGACCGTGAGGCAGCAACCGTTGCAGGCGATGCTGTCGCCGATCGCGACGTCGGCGAGGTCGAGGCCGCCGCAGTCGACGGTCAGACGGGCGCCGAGCGCATTGCCGTCGAACGCGACGATGCGGCCGACAGCCTGCACGAGTCCGGTGAACACGGGCGCAATCTCCGGGAAGGAAGGGGGAAGTGGCAGCGGGTGCTCAAGGCCGCGCGCCGACCGGGCGCACGACGAGCCGCAGGTCCGGACCGAAGTGGCGCACGTCGCGCACGTCGAGCACGGTGGCGTCGTCCATCGTCGAAAGCTCGGGCAGCCGCAGCACGCCACGGCCGCTGTCGCCGACGAGCTTCGGCGCGACGTACAGCACGATCTCGTCGACGAGCCCCGCCGCGATCAGCGCGCTGTGGAGATTGATGCCGGCTTCGACCAGCACCTCGTTGGCGCCCCAGGCGCCCAGCCGCTGCGCCAGCCGCACCAGGTCGACGCGTCCGCGTGCGTCCGGCACATGCCAGACCTCGGCACCCGCGGCTTCGAGCGCGGTCCGGCGCGACGCATCGTCGACCGCGGTGGCCACGACGACGGCGCCGCCGTCGAAGATGCGTGCGCCAGGCGCGATGCGCAGCTGACTGTCGACCACCACACGCAACGGCTGCCGGTCGGCGACGATGTCGCGCACCGTGAGCCTCGGGTCGTCGTCACGCAGCGTGCCGATGCCGGTCATCACGACACACGAGCGCGCGCGCCAGCGGTGACCGTCGCGCCGCGCCGCCGGCCCGGTGATCCACTGGCTCGCGCCGTTGGCCGCCGCGGTCCGCCCGTCGAGCGACTGCGCGACCTTGAGCCGGATCCACGGGCGACCGCGCGTCATGCGCGACACGAAGCCCGGGTTCAGGTCGCGCGCAGCGGCCTCCATCAGACCTTTCTCGACGACGACGCCGGCGGCGCGCAGCCGCGCGAAGCCGCGACCGCTGACGTCGGGGTTCGGGTCCTCCATCGCGGCGACGACCCGCGCGATGCCCGACGCGAGCAGCGAGTCGGCGCACGGCGGCGTACGGCCGTGATGGCTGCACGGCTCGAGCGTGACGTAGGCGGTCGCGCCCGGCGCACGCTCGCCCGCGACGCGCAGCGCGACCGCCTCGGCGTGGGGCCCACCGGCGCGCTCGTGCCAGCCCTCGCCCACCACGTCGCGCCCGTGCGCGATCACGCAGCCGACGCGCGGGTTGGGCATCGTCGTGCGCAGTCCGCGCGCCGCAAGCTGCAGCGCCCGCCCCATGTGGCGGTGGTCGTCGGCCGCGAAGCCCATCAGTGCGCCGGGGGCGGGCGGCGCCGACCGCTGCGGGTCGGCTGCGTCACTTCCTCGATCGCGTCGCGGAAGTCGTCGACATCCTCGAAGCTGCGGTACACCGACGCGAAGCGGATGTAGGCGACCTTGTCGAGCCGCTTGAGCTCCTGCATGACGAGCTGGCCGATCTGCGTCGACGGCACCTCGCGCGTGGCCATGCCCAGCAGCCGCTGCTTGATGCGATCGATCGCGGCATCGACATCGGCCGCGGCCACCGGACGCTTGTGCAGCGCGCGCGAGAATCCGGTGCGCAGCTTGTCGACGCTGAAGTCGGAGCGCATGCCGCTCGACTTGACCACCTGCGGCATCCGCAGCTCGACCGTCTCCCAGGTCGTGAAGCGCTTTTCGCAGGCCAGACAGCGACGCCGACGGCGGATGGCGTCGGCGTCGTCGTTGGCGCGCGAGTCGACCACCTGCGTGTCGGCGTGACCGCAGAACGGGCACTTCACGCGGGCGCGGGCTCCCCGGCGAGCGGGCGGTCGGGCATCAGGCCGCGGCGCGCACCGGCGCCGCCGCGTCGCCGTAGACCGGGAAGCGACCGCACATGGCCTGCACGTCACGTGCAACGCGCGCGACGACCGCGTCGTCCTGCGGCGCCTCGAGCACGTCGGCCATCAGGTGGGCGAGCTGCTCGGCCTCGGCCTTGCCGAAGCCGCGCGTGGTCATCGCGGGAGAACCGATGCGGATGCCGCTGGTGACGAACGGCTTCTCGGGGTCGTTGGGGATCGCGTTCTTGTTGACCGTCATGTGCGCGCGCCCGAGGACGGCCTCGGCGTCCTTGCCGGTGATGCGCTTGGCGCGCAGGTCGAGCAGGAACACGTGCGATTCGGTGCGCCCGGACACGATGCGCAGCCCGCGCGAGATCAGGGTCGCGGCCATCGCCTGCGCGTTGACGAGCACCTGCTCCTGGTAGGCCTTGAACGCCGGGCTCATCGCCTCCTTGAACGTGACCGCCTTGGCCGCGATCACGTGCATCAGCGGACCGCCCTGGATGCCGGGGAAGATCGCCGAGTTGAGCGCCTTGCCGTGCTCCTCGGACGCCAGGATCAGCCCGCCGCGCGGCCCGCGCAGCGTCTTGTGCGTGGTGCTGGTGACGAAGTGCGCGTGACCCACGGGGCTCGGATACACGCCCGCGGCGATCAGGCCGGCGTAGTGCGCCATGTCGACCAGCAGCAGCGCGCCGACGGCGTCGGCGATCTCGCGGAAGCGCTTGAAGTCGATGCGCAGCGAATACGCCGACGCTCCGGCGATGATCATCTTCGGCTTGTGCTCGTGCGCGAGCTGCTCGACCTGCGCGTAGTCGATCGCCTCGTCGGCATCGAGCCCGTAGTGCACCGCATGGAAGTACTTGCCCGACTGGTTGACCGAGGCCCCGTGCGTCAGGTGGCCGCCGTGGGCCAGCGACATGCCGAGGATCGTGTCGCCCGGCTTCAGGAACGCCGTGTACACGGCCTGGTTCGCCTGCGAGCCCGAGTGCGGCTGCACATTGGCCCACTCGGCTCCGAACAGCGCCTTGCAGCGATCGATCGCCAGTTGCTCGGCGATGTCGACGAACTCGCAGCCACCGTAGTAGCGCTTGCCGGGGTAGCCCTCGGCGTACTTGTTGGTGAGGACGGAGCCCTGTGCCTCCAGCACCCGCGGGCTGGTGTAGTTCTCGGACGCGATCAGTTCGATGTGGTCCTCCTGCCGGGTGCGCTCCTGCTGCATCGCGTTCCAGAGGTCGGGATCGAAGCCTCGGATCGTGTCATCGGTGCTGAACATGGACTTCTCCTCCTTCTGTGGGGCGAGCCGTCGACTGTAGCACCGACGCCACGGTTCCCCGATCGCGAAAATTCCTTTGGCGGCAGAGGGTTGCGAAGGATTTTCGACGTCGGCGAAAAGCGGCGGCTATGATCCGGCCGCTCTGAACAAGACGTCTCCGTCGGTGCTGCAGGCGCGCGCCGACCGGGGACCCCATGCCCCCCAGGAGGAATGCCCATGGCTGCCAGCGGCTCGACCCCCCACTCCGCACCGACCGGCCCGGTGGTGCCGTCGCTGCTTCCGCGCAGCCCGATCGCGAAACTGGTCTGGGCCGGCATCGCGATCCTCGGCGCCGCGTGCATCTCGACCATCGCGTCGCATCGGGGCGAGTCGATCAACGCCCTGTGGTTCGTGGCCGCGGCCATCTGCACGTACCTGATCGGCTTCCGCTTCTACAGCGCGTGGATCTGCGCACGGGTGCTGGTGCTCGACGAGACGCGGGCGACACCCGCGGAGCGCTTCAACAACGGCCGTGACTACGTGCCGACCAACAAGTGGGTCGCGTTCGGTCACCACTTCGCGGCGATCGCCGGACCGGGCCCGCTGATCGGGCCGACGCTCGCGATGCAGTTCGGCTACCTGCCCGGCACGCTGTGGATCCTCGCCGGCTCGGTGCTCGGCGGCTGCGTGCAGGACATGGTCACGATGTTCTGCTCGACGCGGCGCGACGGGCGGTCGCTCGGCCAGATGGCCAAGGACGAGCTCGGGCCCGTCGGCGGCTGGGCCGCGCTGATCGGGTCGTTGATGATCATCGTGATCCTGATCGCGGTGCTCGGCCTCGTGATCGTCAAGGCGATGAAGCACAGCCCCTGGGCCACCGCGACCGTGCTGGGGACCATCCCGGTCGCGATGCTGATCGGCATCTACATGCGCGGCATCCGCCCGGGCAAGGTGCTCGAAGGCTCGGTGATCGGCATCGTGCTGCTGCTCGGCTGCGTGTGGGGTGGCGGCGCGATCAACGGCGCGTCGCCCGAGATCCGGTCGCTGTTCGACTGGGACGACATGACCTGCGCGTGGTTCGTGATGATCTACGGCTTCTCGGCGGCGGCGCTGCCGGTGTGGCTGCTGCTCGCGCCGCGCGACTACCTGTCGACCTTCCTCAAGCTGGGCGTCGTGTTCATGCTGGCCGCGTCGATCATGGCGCTGCGTCCGGACGTGCAGATGCCGCCGCTCACGCAGTTCGTCGACGGCACCGGGCCGAGGCTGATGTTCCCGGTGTTGCCCGCCGGCGCCTGCAGCACGGTCCGCGTGGCGCTGGCGGTCGTGCTCGAGCCGGCCTGCCCGGTCAGCGTCACGGGCGTAAAGCTCACCGCCGCCAGGCTCGCCCCGCCCACGGTGTACGTGACCGGTACCTCGATGGTGAGCGGCAGCCCGCCCACCGCCCCGGGCCCGGCCGTCACGTTCGCCTGCGTGATCGTGTACGCCACCGTCGCCGTGTACGTCCCCGGCGCCAGCGTGCTCGGATTCGCCGTCACGGTGACGCTGCCCGTCGTGCCCGGGCTATACCCGCCCACCAGCGTCGAGGGGCTCGTCAGCCAGCCGGTCGGCTGCCCGCTCCCGTACGTGATCGTCGACGGCACCGGGCCGAGGCTGATGA
>JALORJ010000097.1 GCA_025459035.1 Burkholderiales bacterium | reverse complement strand
AGATCGGCGGACATCAACAGCCGGGGCTCGAGGGCCTCCAGCAGCGGCCGGCGCGGGACCGGCGGCATCGCTCCCGGCGCTGCGCACCGTCGAGCATCGCCCCAGCGCGACCAGACCCGACACAGCGCATTGGAGAACACGCTTCCAACGGGTGTGGCGGCGGGACGGCGCATCGAGCGGGCCTCGTGTCCGGGGCTCGGCGCTTTCGACGCCGCCCCATGGGGTTCTTGTGGTGCGCTGCCCTCGTGCGACCGCCTTGCACGCGAACAACATCGAACGCACGGTAGTCAAGAGCGCTCGGGGGTGCAACAAATATTCCGGAATGAACAGGTTTTGCCGGTCCAGTGGCACCGCAGCGGGCCGACGCCTGCACCGCCAGGCGTTGGCAGCCTCGATGCAGACCGGGCGTACCCGACGCCCCTCGACCGCGACGACCGCAGCCCCGGCGCTGGCGGGTCCGTGCCCGCGACGGTCGGGCGGTTCAGGCGCCGCCGGGGAGCACGCCGCCGCCGGTGTCGATCGCCCAGCGCGCGATCGCGTCGACCATGATGGCGTCCTCGCCGAGGGCCGCGGTCGCGTCGATGCGCAGGTCGGGCCACGTGGCGCGCACGCGCGCGATCTGCTCGGGCAGGTCGCGCTTCAGGTGTCCGCCGCGCGCGAGGAACAGCGGCAGCACGCGCACGTCGCGCACGCCGCTCGCGTGCAACGAGGCTGTTGCCTCGTCGAGGCTCGGGGACATGTGTTCGAGAAAGGCGATCTCGACGACGAGTTCGGGTCGCAGTGCCACGACGCGGTCGCGGATCGCGTGGATCGGGGCGGCCCACTGCGGATCGCGGGCCCCGTGGGCGTAGAGGACGATGGCGTGCATGGGCGCGATGGTGCCGCACCGGCTGCCGCGACGGCACGCCGCTGCGGTACGTTCGCGGTCCCGCGGCGCGTGCCGCCCCTTCCCGGTTGCGCGTCTCCATGTCCCGGCACTACGACCTGATCTGCATCGGCGGCGGCAGCGGCGGTGTGGCCACCGCCAACCGCGCCGGCAGTCACGGCGCGCGCGTCGCGCTGATCGAGTCCGGGCGCCTCGGCGGCACCTGCGTGAACGTGGGCTGCGTGCCGAAGAAGATCATGTGGACCGCCGCGCAACTCGCGCACGGTATGCACGATGCGCGCGGCTACGGCTTCGACGTGTCGGTCCCGGCGCTCGACTGGCCGTCGCTGGTCGACGCGCGCGAGCAGTACGTGCGCAATCTCAACGCCGGTTACGCGCGCTACCTGGCGTCGAACACGGTCGAGGTGGTGCATGGACGTGCGCGCTTCACCGGTCCGCGCACGTTGCAGGTCGGCGACGCGACGCTGACCGCGGACCACATCGTGATCGCCACGGGCGGCGCGCCGGTGCTGCCGGCGCTGCCCGGAGCGGAGCTGGGCATCACGTCGGACGGCTTCTTCGCGCTCACGCGCCAGCCGCGGCGAATGGCGATCGTCGGCGCGGGCTACATCGCCGTCGAGGTCGCCGGGCTGATGCAGGCGCTGGGCACGCAGGTGTCGCTGTTCCTGCGGCGCGACCGCGTGCTGGCGAGCTTCGACCGGATGCTGGGTGCCCAGCTGCTGGCGGAGATGCGTGCACAGGACATCGGCGTGCACACGCACTTCGACGTGGTCGAACTGGCGCGTACCGATGCCGGGCTGCAGGTCGTCGCGCGCGACGGGCGTCGCGTCGGCGACTTCGACACCGTGCTGTGGGCGGTCGGCCGGCGCCCGATCACGCACGACCTCGGGCTCGACGTCGCCGGCGTGCACGTGCGCGCCGACGGCGTGATCCCGGTCGACGCGCTGCAGAACACCAACGTGCCCGGCGTGCATGCGGTCGGCGACGTGATCGGTCACCACGAGCTCACGCCGGTGGCGATCGCGGCCGGTCGACGCCTGTCGGACCGACTGTTCGGCGGGCGCGAGGGCCGGCATCTCGAGTACCGCGACATCCCGACGGTGATCTTCAGTCACCCGCCGGTCGGCACCGTGGGCCTGGGCGAGAACGAGGCGATCGTGCGCTTCGGCGACGCGCAGGTGCGCGTCTACGAGACCCGCTTCACGCCGATGCTCCACGCGCTGTCCGGACGCGCGTCGAAGATGGCGATGAAGCTGGTCGTCACGGGCGACGACGAGCGCGTCGTGGGCTGCCACGCGATCGGCCCCGGCGCCGACGAGATGCTGCAGGGTTTCGCGGTGGCGGTGCGCATGGGCGCCACCAAGACCCACTTCGACGACACCGTCGCCATCCATCCCACGGCCGCCGAGGAAATGGTCACGATGCGCACGTCGCGCCCCGCACGCGAGGCCGACTGAGATTCACAGGTTCCGGACCGCGGCCCCACCGTTTCGCTTCCACCCCCCGAGGAGTCCCTCCGCATGAGCATCGATCGCCGCCACGTCGGCAAGCGTCTGTCCGAGATGGTCATCCACAACGGCACGGTGTACCTCGCCGGCATCGTCGCCGAGGACCCGGTTCCCGAAGACCCGGCCGCGCAGACGAAGAACATCCTGCAGCAGATCGATCGCCTGCTGGCCGAGGCCGGCAGCGACAAGACGAAGATCCTGACCGCCACCATCTGGCTGTCCGACATCCGCTTCTACGACGCGCTCAACAGCGAGTGGGATCCGTGGGTGCCGGCCGGCCAGACCCCGGCGCGCGCGTGCGTCGAGTCGAAGCTCGCAGCGCCGAAGTACAAGGTCGAGATCCGCGTCGTCGCGGCCCTCTGACCGCCGCGGGCCGGCGCCTGCGCGTCGGCCCGCCCCGCTCGCGTGCACTTTCTCGCCGAGGCTGCGCTGTTCCTCGCGGCGGCCGTCGTGGTCGTGCCGCTCTTCAAGCGCATCCGCCTGGGGGCCGTGCTCGGCTTCCTGGCCGCCGGTCTGCTGATCGGGCCGTGGGGCCTGCGGCTGGTCACCGACGTCGACAACATTCTCGGCTTCGCCGAACTGGGCGTCGTCCTGCTGCTGTTCGTGATCGGCCTCGAACTGCAGCCGTCACGCCTGTGGGCGCTGCGCAAGGCCGTGTTCGGGCTCGGCAGCCTCCAGGTCGGCGTCACTGCCGGGGTGCTCGGCGCGGCGGCACTGGCCTTCGGTGCGTCGTGGCAGGGCGCGCTGGTGATCGGCGTCGCGCTGTCGTTGAACTCGACGGCGTTCGTGCTGCAGCTGCTCGCGGAGCGCCGGCAGCTCACGACACGCCACGGACGCAGCGCGTTCGCGATCTCGCTGTTCCAGGACCTGTCGGTGATCCCGCTGCTCGCGGTGGTGCCGCTGCTGGTCGAGCACGAGGCCGCACGCGACCCCACGGCGCCGTGGATCGGTGCGGCCAAGGCGGTCGGCGTGATCGCGGGCGTCGTCATCGGCGGCCGGCTGCTGCTGCGACCGGTGCTGCGCGTGCTGGCGCGCAGCGGCATCCAGGAGATCTTCACCGCCGGCGCGCTGCTGGTCGTGGTCGGGGTCGCGCTGCTGATGGAGAGCGTCGGCCTGTCGATGACGCTCGGCGCGTTCCTCGCCGGCGTGCTGCTGGCCGACAGCGAGTACCGCCACGAGGTCGAAGCCAGCATCGACCCGTTCAAGGGGCTGCTGCTCGGGCTGTTCTTCATCGCGGTCGGCATGAAGGCCGACGTCGGCCTGCTGCTCGCGCGCCCGGGGGCCGTGCTCGGGGCCGCCGCCGGGATCATGGCGGTGAAGGCCGCGGTGCTCGCCGTGCTCGGCGCCGGGTCGGGCCACGGGCGCGAGGGCACGCGCAGCCTCGCGGTGCTGCTGTCGCACGCCGGCGAATTCGCGTTCGTGCTGCTCGGGGTCGCGGCGGAGGCCGGTGTCGTGGACGGCCCGACGGAGGACTTCCTGGTGATCACGGTGACGCTGACGATGGCGTTCACGCCGGTGCTGTTCCTGCTGAACGAGCACGTCATCACGCCGCGCCTGCGCAAGCCGGTCGCGCCGCCGGTGTACGACACCCTGCCCGATGCCGCGGTGCCGGTGATCATCGCGGGCTTCGGTCGCGTCGGGCAGATCGTCGGGCGCGTGCTGCGCGCCCGGCACGTCGGCTTCACGGCGCTGGACATCAGCGCCGAGCAGATCGAGAACGTTCGTCGCTTCGGCAGCCGCGCCTACTTCGGCGACGCGTCGAAGCTCGAGCTGCTGCGGGCAGCCCGCGCGGACGAGGCGCGGCTGTTCGTGATCGCGGTCGACGACGTGGCCGCGTCGATCCGCATCGCCGAGACGCTGCGCAAGCACTTTCCCGCGCTGCAGATCCACGCGCGGGCACGCAACCGCTTCCACGCCCACAAGCTGATGGCCCTGGGCGTGAAGGTCATCGTGCGCGAGACCTTCCATTCGTCGATCGAGCTCGCGCACGCGACGCTCACGACGCTGGGCGACACGGCGGCCGACGCGCGCGACACGCTCGACCGCTTCCGCCAGCTCGACGAGGAGATCCTCGTGCGCCAGTTCGCGGTGCACGAGGACGAGGCGCGCCTGATCCAGACGTCGAAGGAGGCCGCCGCGGAGCTGGAGAGCATCTTCGATCAGGAGCAGGAGGCGCGTGCCGCCGGGCGCCGGACCCGTGCCGCCGACGATGCGCGCGTGCCCGCGGCCACGGGCGGGTGGAAATGACGCGGCGGCGGGGGCATATTCGGGGCTCCTGATCCGATCCCGGTGGTGCGTCCATGCTCGCCCCCGTCAGCACTATCTCCCCGTCCGCATCGGTCTTCGCGGCCACCGCGGAACCGCTCGCGCCCCTCGCCTCGGGTGCGGCGCCATCGCGCGCCGGGGTCGCCGCGGTCGGCACCGCCAGCTCGACCGCGACGCAGGTCGGGGTCGCCCTGCGTGACCGCAACGAACGACCGTCGGGGACGACCGGTCTCGCGGCGCTGCTCGACCAGTCCCTGATCCGCGACCGCGTGGCCAGCTTCCGTGCCGGCGAGCGTGGCGCGCAGGGCGATGCTGTGACGTCGCAGCGTGCCGAGACGCGCGCCTCGAACGAGTCCGCCATCGAGGCCGATCGCCTCGAGGTGTCGCAGGACGCCGCGGAAGCCGTCAACGCCGCGGTGACGCTGGCGCAGCAGCAGCGCCTGCAGGCCGCCAACGAGGCGTCGTTCACGCCGCCGACCGGTCCGACCCAGGAAGCCACCGAGATCGCCAACGCGGTCGAAGCCGCCGCTGCGGCCAACCGCACCGCCGCGTCACAGGAAGCGGACAACGCCGCCAACTCGGTCGTGCGGCCGGACAGCACCCGTCTCGGTCTGGAAGCCACCGAAGACGCGCAGACGGCGTCGCCGATCGCGGTGCCGACGCCGTTCGCATCGACCACGCCCGGCGTCACGGCGTCGGTCACGCCCGGCGAGGCCGACCTGCCGCCGGACACGGCGGTCCCGGTGTCGAGCCGTTCGGTGCTCGAAGCCGTCCCGACCCAGGGCGAGCAGGCCGTCGACCGCGCGGCCGGGCCGCAGTCGGCGCTGGCGCGTGCCGCGGCGCTGTTCTCCGAGGTCGACCGGATCGCCCAGACCTCCGGGCTCGAAGAGAACCGCTCGGCGGCCAGCCCGCGCATTCGCGCGTCGGCCTGACGCCATCGGGCCTTGCGCCGGCCCCCAGGGCGCCGGCGCGACGCTCAACCCGGGGCGTTCATCGCGCGTCCGGCGAGCCCCAGCAGCGCAGCGCCCATCGCGCGCGCCGGTTGCGGGTCGGAATGCGCCAGCCCGTAACCGTGTTCGCACTGGCCCTCGAGGACCAGCGTGGCGTAGCCGTGGACCATCGACCACGCGAACAGGCTGCGGGTGGGGGCCTCGTCGGGCGGGACGCCATGCGCGGCCATCGACGCCGCCATGGCGTGCTGCAGGCAGCCGAACGCACCCGACCCGGAGTCAGCCAGCTCCGCATGCGTGTCGGCCAGCCGATCGCGGCGGAACATCAGCTGGAACAGCGCGCGGTGCGCGAGCGCGAAATCGATGTAGGCCTGTCCGGTCGCCATCAGGCGCGCATCGGGATCGTCCGGAACGCGCGCCATGTAGTCGGTCATCAGGGCCGACAGGCGCGCGAAGCCGCCCGCCGCACACGCGCTGAGCAGCCCGCGTGCATCACCGAAGTGGTGCGCCGGCGCCGCATGCGACACCCCGGCGCGACGGGCGCACTCGCGCAGCGTGAACGCCTCGACGCCCCCCTCCTCGAGGATGGCCTCGGCCGCGTCGAGCAGCGCCGCGCGCAGCGCCCCGTGGTGATAGGCCGGGGCGGCGGTCGCCGACGCGGCAGCGCCTGACGACCGCGCGGCCGGACTGGTCGAGCTCGGGGACGATGCGGCCGGGCGCGTGGCCCGGCCGGGCGCGGTGCCGGGTCGTGTCGCGGCGGGCACGACCGGCGGCTCCGGTCGACGGGGCGGGCGCGTAGGCATCGGCAGCGGTTCCTCCTGATCAGGCGGCCGGACACGCCGCCCGCGAATTTTGTGTTGACAGCGTAAAGATTGCAATCCACGATCGGGGCGCTCGATCTTGACATTGACTAGCTCGAGCCCGCCGCCTCCATCCCCTCTGCCCGGGAGCCCCGCCATGTGGACCGATGCCCTGCTCGCGATCCTCCATCACGTTGCCGTGTTCACGCTCGAAGGCCTGCTGGTCGTCGAGGTGCTGCTGCTCGCCACCCCGCTGACCGAGCGCGCGCTGGCGCGCCTGGGTCGCGTCGATGCGCTGTACGGGCTCGCCGCCATCGCGGTCGTCGCCGCCGGGCTCGCACGGGTGTTCGCGGGGGCGAAGGGCGCGGCCTTCTACGGCGCGAATCCGTGGTTCTGGCTGAAGCTCGCGATCTTCGCGGCGATCGGCGCGATGTCGATCGTGCCGACGATCCGGTTCATCCGCTGGCGCCGGGCGGGCCGGCTGCCGTCGGCCGACGAGCAGCGCGCGACCTGCCGATGGGCTGTCGCCCAGCTCGCGGCCTTCGCGACGATGCCCGTCGTCGCAGCCCTGATGGCGCGGGCCCCGGGGCTGTGAGCGCGCGCGGCGCGTGGACGCCGCGCGCCGGCGTCACATGTTGCGGCGGTACTGCCCGCCCACCTCGAACAGCGCGTTCGTGATCTGTCCCAGCGAGCAGACGCGCACCGCATCCATCAGCACCGCGAACACGTTGTCGTTGCGGATCACCGCCTGACGCAGGCGCTCGAGCATCGGGCCCGCGTCGGCCGCGTGGGCCGTGTGGAACGCCGCGAGTCGGTCGAGCTGGCTCTGCTTCTCGGCGTCCGTCGAGCGGGCGAGCTCGACCGACTGCGGCGTCGCGTCGCCCTTCGGGTTGCGGAACATGTTCACACCGACGATCGGGTACTCGCCGGTGTGCTTCAGATGTTCGTAGTGCATCGACTCTTCCTGGATGCGCCCGCGCTGGTAGCCCAGCTCCATCGCGCCCAGCACCCCGCCGCGTTCGCTGATCGCCTCGAACTCCTTCAGCACCGCTTCCTCGACCAGTTCCGTCAGTGCCTCGACGACGAAGCTGCCCTGGTTGGGGTTCTCGTTCTTCGCCAGGCCCCACTCGCGGTTGATGATCAGCTGGATCGCCATCGCGCGGCGGACCGACTCCTCGGTCGGCGTCGTGATCGCCTCGTCGTAGGCGTTGGTGTGCAGGCTGTTGGCGTTGTCGTACGTCGCGATCAGCGCCTGCAGCGTCGTGCGGATGTCGTTGAAGTCGATCTCCTGCGCGTGCAGGCTGCGTCCGCTCGTCTGGCAGTGGTACTTGAGCTTCTGGCTGCGTTCGTTCGCCCCGTAGCGGTCGCGCATCGCCACCGCCCAGATGCGGCGTGCGACGCGCCCGAGCACCGTGTACTCGGGATCCATGCCGTTGCTGAAGAAGAAGCTCAGGTTCGGCGCGAAGTCGTCGATCGACATGCCGCGCGCGAGGTAGGCCTCGACGAAGGTGAAGCCGTTCGCGAGCGTGAACGCGAGCTGGCTGATCGGGTTCGCCCCGGCCTCGGCGATGTGATAGCCGGAGATCGACACCGAGTAGAAGTTGCGCACGTCGTGGTGCACGAACCACTGCTGGATGTCGCCCATCACCTTCAGGCTGAACTCGGTCGAGAAGATGCAGGTGTTCTGGCCCTGGTCCTCCTTGAGGATGTCGGCCTGCACCGTGCCGCGCACCGAGGCCAGCGTCCACGCGCGGATCTTCGCGGCTTCGTCGGCGGTCGGGTCGCGACCGTTGTCGGTGCGGAACTTCGCGAGCTGCTGGTCGATCGCGGTGTTCAGGAACATCGCGAGGATCGTC
>JALORJ010000096.1 GCA_025459035.1 Burkholderiales bacterium | reverse complement strand
GAGCTGAAGGCCCCGCGCGACGGCGTCGTGCAAGACGTCGCGACGCACACGTCGGGCAGCGTGCTCGCCGCCGGCACCGTTCTGCTCACGCTGGTCCCGACCGACGGCTCGCTCGAAGCGGAGGTCTGGCTCGCGCAGGACGATGTCGGCTTCGTCGCAGCGGGTCAGGCGGTGCAGATCAAGGTCGCGACCTACCCGTTCCAGCGCCACGGCCTGCTGCCGGGCCACGTGCGGCACATCGGCGCCGACGCGTCCCACGCGGCGCCGGCCGACGCGCGCCCGGGGGCGACCCCGCAGGCGAGCGCACCGGGGGCATACCGGACGCGGATCGCGCTCGACGCGACCGCGCTCGCCGACGCCGCGAACGGTCGCGCGCGACCGCTCGCTCCCGGCATGCAGGTCGTCGCCGAAGTGCACCTCGGCACGCGCAGCGTCTTCGACTATCTGTGGTCGCCACTCGCGCGCACGGCGCACGACGCGGGGCGCGAGCGCTGAGCGCTGAGCGCTGGTGACGTCGTGCGGCGCCGTCAGACGCCGGCCGGGTCGCAGTTCGCGCCGCAGACGAGCACGCCGATGCGCTCGTCGCGTCGCGTCGGCACGTAGCGCCCGCTGCGCAGCGCCGCCAGCGCCGCGGCGCCGCCGGGCTCGGCGATCACGCGCAGCTCGCGCCACAGCGTGCGCTGCGCATCGCGGATCGCGGCATCGGTCACGGTGACCGCGCGTGCGACGTGCCGTTGCGCGATCGGGAACATCAGCTCGCCGACGCGACGCGCGCCGAGGGAGTCGGCCGCCACCCCCGACACCGGCACGTCGACCGGCGCCCCGGCCGCCAGTGCCGCCGCCAGCGCGCACGACGTCTCGGGCTCGACCCCGACCACCCGGACCCGCCCGCCGAACCACGCGGCGATGCCGCCCACGAAGCCGCCCCCGCCGACCGCGACGAGCACCGTGTCGAGCCCGCCGTCGTGCGCGGCCTGGGCCTCGAACTCGCGCCCGGTCGTGCCCTGCCCGGCCAGCACGTCGAAGTGGTCGTACGCGTGCACGACCAGGGCGCCGGTCTCGCGCTGGCGGGCCTGGCTCGCGTGCAGCGACTCGACGTACTCGCGCCCCACGACATGCACCTCGGCGCCGAACTCGCGCAGCCGCGCGAGCTTGATGGCCGGCGAGATCTCCGGCACGAAGATCTCGGCCCGATGGCCCAGCGCTCGCGCGGCGTACGCGACCGCCATGCCGTGGTTGCCACCCGACGCCGCGATGACCCCGGCGGGCGGGACCGCTGACGTCAGCAGGCGGTTGAACGCGCCGCGCGGCTTGAACGACCCGGCGTGCTGCAGGCACTCGAGCTTCAGCAGGACCGCCACGTGCGGCGCGATGCGCTGCGCCGCCTGCGCGATGTCGTCAGGCGTCAGCGCGTCCGATGGCATCGCTGTGCGCCTGTCGCATCGCGTCCACGAGCACGTCGGACGGCTGCGCCCCCGACACGGCGAGGCGGCCGTCGAAGATGAAGAACGGCACACCGCTCACGCCGATGCGGTGGGCGGCGTCGAGCCCGTCGGCGACGACGTCGTCGAGCTGGTCCGTCGCCAGGAACGCGGCCGCCGCGTCGCCGTCGAGACCCGCAGCGGCAGCCTGGCGCGCGAGGGCCGCGTCGTCGCTGTAGTCGGCGCCGTCGACGAACCAGCCCCCGAACAGCGCCTCGGCCAGCGCGTGCTGGGCCGCGGGTACGCGGTCGGTCGCGGACTGCGTCGCGGCCCACGCGAGCAGGCGATGCGCCTGGCGCGTGTTCGGCTGACGCGCGATGCGGTCGAACGCGAACGGCAGCCCGACCTCGCGGCCGGCGGCCTCGACGCGCGCGTAGATCTCGCGCGTGCGCTCCGGTCCGCCGAACTTCGCCTCGAGGTACGCGCGCCGATCGGTGCCGCCGCGCGGGAGGTCCGGGGCGAGCTGGAACGGATGCCAGCGCACGACCGCCGGGCCGTCGCTCGCGGTGGCGTTCCACTGCGCGAGCGCGGCATCGAGGCGGCGCTTCCCGATCCAGCACCACGGGCACACGACATCGGAGATCACGTCGATCGTGAGAGGCATGGGAGCGATGCGCCGTCGGCGCGGCCGGGAACTCGAAGGCGCCGACGATAATCGACGTCCCGTCTCCCCACTGCCGGATCCGCCATGACGCCGATGCCCCGAGGCCCGCGGCCGACCGCATTGCCGCACGCCGCCGTCGTGTTCGGCCTGTTGCTCGCGGCGATCGTCGCGCTGCATACGCCGCGCGTGCACGCGGCGGATCGCGCCGCGCTGGTCGTCGCGTGGGTCGACGCGCAGCGTCTCGTGCGTCTGCCGATGCTGCTCGAACGCGCGCTGCCGTTCGTCGTGCGCGTCGCGTTCGACCGCCGCTTCGCCGAGGTCGGCGCCGAGCGCGGCTTCGGCGCGGACTGGAACCCGACCACGCCCGAGCGGGACGCCGCCGACGCGCGCGCGGACGCGCTGGTGTACGAGATGGTCGGCACTCTCGAAGCGATCCCGTCGGTCGACGAAGCCACGACGCTGCTGTCGCCGCTCGAGGACGACGACGTCGCGGCGCTGGTCGCGTTCCAGCGGTCCGAGACCGCCCGCCGCGTCGTCGCGAAGAACGATCGCAACCTCGCGACGCTGCTGCTGGCCGGTCTGGGCGAAGGTGCGCTCGCACCGGCGCGCCAGGCCGAACTCGTGGAACTGCTGGCCGATCTGGGCGAGCAGGACGAGTCGCCGGCACTGGCGCCGGGCGACATGCGCGCGATCGTCGCGATCACGCAGCGTCCCGGCGTCCAGGCCGTGATGCAGGCGCAGGTGCAGCGCCTGCTGCGCACGCTCGGCCCCGAGCCGCGACAGCGCGTCGAGGCCCGCATCGAGGCCGAGGTCGCGCAGGCGGTCGCCGCCTACGTCGCACGGACCGGTCGCTGATGCAGGCACGACGCCGCGCCCTGCTGCGTGCGGGGCTGGCCGCCCCGATGCTCGCCGGCGCCGGCCGGTCGGCCCGCGCCGCCGCCGATCCGGTCCGCATCGGCGAGCTGAACTCCTACACCCAGTTCCCCGCGTTTCTCGAGCCGTACCGACGCGGCTGGCAGCTCGCGCTCGAACAGGTCAACGCGACCGGCGGCGTGCTGGGGCGTGCGCTCGAAGTCGTCTCGCGCGACGACGGCGGCACCCCGGCCGACGCCGTGCGCGTCGCGGAAGAACTGCTCGCGCGCGAGCAGGTCGTGATGCTGTTCGGCGGCTTCGCGTCGCATGTCGGACTCGCCGTGAGCGACCTTGCGCTGCGCCGCCGGCGCGTGTTCCTCGCGGCCGAACCGCTGACCGACAAGCTCGTCTGGGAACAGGGTCATCGCTACACGTTCCGGCTGCGCGCGTCGACCTGGATGCAGACCGCGATGCTGGTGCCCGAGGCCGCGAAGCTCGGCCGCACCCGCTGGGCGCTGGTGGCCCCGGACTACGAGTACGGACAGGCCGCGATCGCCGCGTTCAAGGCGCTGATGACGCGCGCGCAGCCCGACGCCACCGTGGTCGTCGAACAACTCGTGCCGCTGGGTCGCATCGACGCCGGCCCCGTCGCGCAGGCGCTCGCGAGTGCCCGACCCGACGCGATCTTCAGCGCGCTTTTCGGGCCGGACCTCGCGCGCTTCGTCCGCGAAGGCCGCAACCGCGGCCTGTTTCGCGATCGGGCGGTGGTGAACCTGCTGGCCGGGGAGCCCGAGTACCTCGAGCCGCTGAAGGCCGAGGCCCCGGAGGGCTGGCTCGTCACCGGCTATCCCGGCCGCGCGGTCGCCACCCCGGAGCACGCGCGCTTTCGCGACGCCTACGTCGCGCGCTGGGGCGGCGAAGAGCCGAAGCTGGGCTCGGTGGTCGGCCACGCGGCGCTGCACTCGGTCGCCGCCGCGCTGCGGCGTGCCGGCGCGACCGATGCCGAGCGCATCGCCGACGCGTTCGCGGGGCTGCCGGTCGACACGCCGTTCGGGCGCATCGTCTATCGCGCCGGCGACCACCAGTCGACGCTCGGCGCGTTCGTCGGTCGGCTCGCGCTGCGCGACGGGCGCGGCACGATGGTCGACTGGGTCTATCGCGACGGCGCCGCGGTACTGCCGCCGGAGGCCGAGGCCGCGAAGCGTCGCCCGGCCCGATGACGGCCGCCGAGGTCGCCGCCCAGGTCGTGGCCGGCCTGGCGGCGGCGGCGACGCTGTTCCTCGGCGCGTCCGGGCTGGCGCTGATCTTCAGCGTCGCACGCATCGTCGACTTCGCGCACGGCGCGTTCGTGCTGCTCGGCGCGTGGGTCGCGTGCGACGTCGCGGTGCGCGTCGACGGCCCGGCCGGCTTCTGGTGCGCGCTGGCGGCGGCGATCGCCGTCACCGCCGTGCTCGGCGCGGTCGTGCAGGCAGGCGTCGTGCGCCCGCTGCTCGACCGCCCGCCGCTGGCGGTGCTGCTGGCCACCTTCGGCGTCGGGCTGATCGTCCGCGATGCGGTCTGGGCGATCTGGGGCGCCGAGGACCGGCTCGCGCCCCTGCCGGTCGGCCTCGACACGCCGGTCGCGGTCGGCGACGCGTTCGTGCCCCGCTACGACCTGTTCCTGATCGTCGTCGCGATCGCCGTGTGGTTGGCGCTCGAGGCGCTGCTCGCGCGCACGCGCTTCGGGCTGCGCGTGCGCGCGGCGGCGGCGGACCCGGAGATGCTGACGGCCCTGGGCGTGCGCGCCAGCCCGCTGCTGCTTGCGGTGTTCGCGCTGGGCAGTGCGCTCGCGGGGCTTGGCGGCGGCCTCGCCGCCGCGCGCGACGGCGCGACGCTGTCGATGGACCTGAGCGCCGTCACCGACGCGTTCGTGGTCGTGGTCACCGGTGGGCTCGGCAGCCTGCGCGGCGCCCTCGCGGCATCGGTGCTGATCGGCCTGGTGAAGGCCGCCTGCGCGCTGGCCGGTCGGGTCGCGTTCGCGGGGGTCGCGTTCGACGCTCCGCGCGCGGTGGCGGTGATCGAGTTCGTGCTGATGGCGCTTGTGCTCGTGTGGCGCCCCGGCGGGCTCGCCGGTCGCATGCCCGAGGTCGGTCCCGCGCGGTCCGAGCGCCATGCGGCCCCCGCGGCGCGGTGGTTGCCGGCCCGTCGCGCGCTCGCGCTTGCGGTCGCGGGGCTCGGCGCGGTCGCGGTCGCGACCCTGGGCAGCGACTGGGCCGCGGTGCTGACCACCGAGATCGCGATCCGGTCATGCTGCTTTCGTCGGTATCGGTGCGTACGCGACCGGCCTCGCGCTGCTGCGCGGCGGTGCACCGTGGCCGCTCGCGATCGCGGCCGGCGCGCTCGCGGCGGGCGCGGCCGGCGCGGTCGTCGGTGCGGCCTGCACGCGTCTCGGCGGCGTGCGACTGGCGATGTTCACGCTCGCGTTCGCGCAGGTCGCGTGGTCGGTCGCGACGCAGTGGGACGGGGTCACCGGCGGCAGCAACGGGCTCGTCGGCACGGCACCCGCCGGGACGCTCGGCACCCCGCGCGGCTTCGTCGCGGTCGCCGTCATCCTCGCGACGGCCGGCGTCGCCGCCACCGCGGCGCTCGCGCGCAGCGGCTTCGGCGCGCGCCTGCGCGCCGTGCGCGACGCCCCGCAACGCGCGGCCGCCAGCGGCATCGACGGACCGCGGGTACAGGCGCGCGCCTTCGTCTTCGCGGCCGCGATCGGCGGCGTCGGCGGCGCCGTCGTCGCACTCGCGAAGGGCAGCCTGTCGCCGGACCTGATGGCGATCCCGCGGTCGGTCGACGCGCTCGTCATGGTGCTGCTGGGCGGGGTGCAGTCGGTCGCGGGCGCCGTGGTCGGCGCGGTGTCGTTCACGCTGCTGCAGGACAGCGCGCTGCGCCATGTCCCGTACTGGCGCATGGCGGTCGGCGCGCTCGTGCTCGCACTCGTGCTCGGGCTCCCGCGCGGCATCGCCGGAATCGCGTGGCCGCGTCGGCGAGCACGATGACCCCGCGGCTGACGGTCGACGCCCTGACCAAGCGCTGGCACGGTGTCGCGGCGCTGGTCGATGCGCGCTTCGCGGTGGCCGCCGGCGAGCGCGTCGCGCTGATCGGCCCGAACGGTGCCGGCAAGAGCACGTGCTTCGCGCTGCTGGGCGGACAGGCGCGGCCCGACCGCGGCGCGGTGCGCCTCGACGGCCGCGACGTGACCGCGATGCCGGCGTACGCCCGCGCCCGCGCCGGCATCGCCCGCACGTTCCAGGTCGCGCAGACGTTCGACAGCTTCGACGTCGCCGGCAACGTCCGCGTGGCGCTCCAGGCCGCCGCGGGCCGTCGCACCGACGGCGCATCGCTCGACGCGCGCGTCGCCGCGCTGCTGGCCGAGGTCGGCCTCGAAGCCGCCGCCGACCGCGCCGCGTCGACGCTCGCGTGGGGAGACGGCAAGCGCCTCGAACTGGCGATCGCGCTGGCGGCCGAACCGCGCGTGCTGCTGCTCGACGAGCCCACGGCGGGCGTCGGCGATGCGGAGCGCCACGCGCTGATGGCGCTCGCGTCGCGCGTCGCACGCACACGCGGCGCGGCGCTGCTGTTCACCGAGCACGACATGGATGTCGTGTTCGCGCACGCCGATCGCATCGTGGTGCTCGATCACGGGCGCGTGATCGCCGACGCGGCCCCGAAGGCAGTCCGCGACGATGCGCGCGTGCGCGCGGCGTATCTGGGCGATCTCGACGCGCCACCGACCGCGCCGGGTCCGGTCGCTGTCCGATCGGCCGCGCACGACCCTGCGTCGTCCGCTGCCGTGCCCGCGACCGCCGCAGCATCGGCGCCGCGGCTCGCGCTGCGCGCACTGGGCGCAGGCTGGGGCGCGAGCGTCGGGCTCGGCACGGCGGTCGACGCGCTCGATCTCGAGGTCCGCGACGGCGAGGCCGTCGGGCTGCTCGGTCGCAACGGCGCCGGCAAGTCGACGACACTGAAGGCGGTGCTCGGCCTCACCCGCTGGCGCCGCGGCGCCGTCGCCATGTCGGGCATCGACCTGACGCCGCACGACCCCGCGGCGGCCGCGCGCGCCGGAATCGGCTGGGTCCCGGAAGGCCGACGGCTGTTCGCGGATCTGACGGTCGACGAGCACCTTCGGGCGGTGGCCCGCGACCCGGGGCGCGGCGCGCAGCGGTTCGACCGCGCCGCCGCCTACGCGCTGTTCCCGGCCCTTGTGCCGCTGCGCGATCGACGTGCCGACGCGATGTCGGGCGGTGAGCGCCAGATGCTCGCGATCGCACGCGCCCTCGTCACGTCGCCGCAGGTGCTGCTGCTCGACGAACCGTCGGAGGGCCTCGCGCCACGCGTCGTCGGCGCGCTCGTGGATGCGCTCGACACGCTGCGCCGCGCGCACGGGCTCGCGCTGCTGATCGCGGAGCCGAATCCGCGGCTCGCACTGCGGCTGGTGTCGCGCGTGTGCGTGCTCGACCGCGGCCGCGCCGTGTGGAGCGGTCCGGGCGACGCGCTGCGGCGCGACCCGGACCGCCTGCGCGCGTGGCTGTCGGTGGGCGATCCGGCGGCAACGGCGCCGACGCCTGCGCCCGGCTAGCGGCAGCAAGCAGCAACAAGCGGCGGCGATCTCGACAGTGGCGGTCGCCGCCCCGGGGGCGACGCGGTCGGTGGTGGCGACATGCGATCGTTGCCTTCCCGCCCTCGTCGCGAGACCGCCGATGCGCAACGCCGTGCAGTACTTCGAGCTTCCCGTCACCGATCTGGACCGTGCGGTGCCGTTCTACGAGGCGGTCTTCGAGGTCGTGCTCGCGCGCACGACGATCGACGGCTACGCGATGGCGCTGTTTCCGGAACACGCCGGGCCGGGCGCGAGCGGCGCGCTGGCGCAGGGCGACGTCTACGTGCCGTCGAAGACCGGTCCGATCGTGTACTTCGGCGTCGACGACCTCGACGCGACGCTCGACCGCGCGCATGCCGCGGGCGCAGCCGTGCTCTACCCGAAGCACACGGTCGGCCCCGGCATCGCCGTCGCGGAGATCGAGGACAGCGAAGGTAACCGCATCGCGCTGCTGCAGGTGTCGGACTGATCCGCGCGCGGCACGGACACGCGCGAACGGCCGCGTCGGCGCTGCGGGTTTAAGCGCGGTTTCAGCGCGTGCCGCCGACCCTCGATCGCATGCCGGCCGTGTCGCCGGCGACCGCGTTCCGAGGAGTGTGCCGCGATGTCCCGACAAGCAACCCTGATGAAGCCGATCGCCGCCGCGGTCGGTCTGGCGCTCGCGCTGGGCGGTGCGTCGTTCGCCTGGCAGAACCTGTCGCAGGCCGAGCCGACGCCCCCGCCGCCGTCGACGTTCGTGAAGCCAGCCGATGCCGCGCCGGCGACGCCGGTCGCCATCGCGGCCCTGCCCGACTTCAGCGGCATCGTCGCGCAACAGGGCCCCGCCGTCGTCAACATCGTCGTGCAGGGCCGCGGCGCCGACAGCGCCGGCGGCGCCCGACGCTTCGGTGGCCGCCCGCCGCTGCCGTTCCCGTTCGGCCCGGATGCCGACGCGAGTCCCGCCGACACGCCACCGCAGCGCGGCCTGGGCTCGGGGTTCGTGATCTCGCCCGACGGCTACGTGGTCACCAACGCGCATGTCGTCCGCGGCGCGACCGAGATCACGGTGCGCTTTGCGGACAAGCGCGAGATGGCCGCGCGCGTGGTGGGCCAGGACGACGGCTCCGACATCGCGCTGCTGAAGGTCGACGCGAAGGCGTTGCCGACCGTGACGATCGGCGACTCGGCCGCGCTGAAGGTCGGTCAGTGGGTCCTGGCGATCGGCGCGCCGTTCGGCTTCGACCGCACCGCGACGCAGGGCATCGTGTCGGCGCTCGGCCGCAACCTGCCCGACGACAGCTACGTGCCGTTCATCCAGACCGACGTGCCGATCAACCCCGGCAACTCCGGCGGCCCGCTGTTCGACACGCGAGGCCGCGTGGTCGGTGTCAACAGCCAGATCTACAGCGGCACCGGCGGCTACATGGGACTGTCGTTCGCGATCCCGATCGATGTCGCGATGCAGGTCGCGGAACAGCTGCGCACCGACGGTCGCGTCACGCGCGGCTGGATCGGCCTGTCGCTGCAGGACGTGAACCAGGACCTGGCGAAGAGCTTCGGCATGGATCTCCCGCGCGGCGGCGTCGTGACCTCGGTGAAGTCGGGCGGACCGGCCGAGCGCGCCGGACTGCAGCCTGGCGACGTGATCGTCGGCTTCGACGGCCGGCCGCTCGCGGGCAGCGGCGATCTGCCGCCGCTCGTCGGCGCGTCGAAGCCGGGCGAGTCGCGCGCGCTTACCGTGCTGCGCGACGGCAAGGAGCGCACGCTCGCCGTGAGGATCGGCGAGCTGCCGGGCGCCGCGAAGCCGCGTGTGGCCACCGCCGACGACCGCGCGGCCGGCAGCCCGAGACTCGGCATCGCGGTCAGCGCGCTCGATGCGCGTGCCCGCAGCGAACTCGGCGTGCCGCAGGGCGGCTTGCTGGTGCAGCAGGTCGGACCCGGGGCCGCGGCGACCGCCGGAGTGCAGCCGGGCGACGTGCTGCTGTCGCTCGCCGGCACGCCGCTGCGCGACGTCGAGCAGCTGCGCGCGCTGGCCGCGACGCTGCCGACCGATCGCGCGGTACCGCTGCTGGTCAAGCGCGACGACGCCACGGTGTTTCTCGCGCTCAAGGCCCCGAAGAAGCCGATCGGCTGACCTGCGCCCCGCCTGCGCGGCGTCGGACGCGGCCCGCGCGCAGCGCGACCGCGCGTCGCCGCCGGGTGCGCGCGGCAAGATCGGCGCATGTCGATCGCGCTGCTCGCCGAGCCCGACCCGCCGCCGCCCACGGGCAGCGCGCGGGTGATCGCGCATCTCGACATGGACGCGTTCTATGCGTCGGTCGAACTGCTGCGCGCGCCGCAGCTGCGGGATCTGCCGATCGTCGTCGGCGGCGGGCGACGGCGCTCCGAGCACCGCGCCGACGCACCCGCCGACGCATGGCCGCGGCTGCGCAGCTACGCCGGCCGCGGCGTCGTGACCACGGCCACCTACGCGGCGCGCGCGTTCGGCGTGCACTCGGGCATGCCGCTGATGCACGCCGCGCGGCTCGCCCCCGACGCGCTGCTGCTCCCGGCCGACTTCGACGAGTACCGCCGCTGCTCGCGGCTGTTCAAGGCCACGGTCCGCACGCTCGCTCCGATCGTCGAGGACCGCGGCATCGACGAGATCTACCTCGACCTCGGCGCGCAGGTCGATGCGGTCGACGGGCCGCGCGCCCGCGCGCTGGCCTGCGCGATCAAGGACGCGGTGCGCCGCGACACCGGCCTCACGTGCTCGATCGGACTGGCGCCCAACAAGCTGATCGCGAAGATCGCGTCCGACCTCGACAAGCCCGACGGCCTGACGATCGTCACCGCCGCCGATGTCGCGACGCGCCTTTGGCCGTTGCCGGCACGGCGCATCGGCGGCATCGGTCCGAAGGCCGCCGCAAAGCTCGCCGGGTTCGGCATCGACACGATCGGCGCGCTCGCCGCCGCCGATCCGGAATGGCTGATCGCGCAGTTCGGCCGCAGCACCGGCGCGTGGATGCACGCCGCCGCGCACGGGCGCGACGACCGGCCGGTGGTCACCGCGTCGGAACCGCGCTCGGTGAGCCGCGAGACCACGTTCGATCGCGACCTGCACCCGGTCCACGACCGCGACGCGCTGTCGGCGGTCTTCACCGAGCTGTGCACGAAGCTCGCGGCCGACCTGGCGCGCAAGGGCGTGTCGGGTCGCACGATCGGCATCCGGCTGCGCTACGACGACTTCCGCACCGTGACTCGCGATCACTCGCTCGACGTGCCGGTGGCCGACGCCGTCAGCCTGCGCCGTGTCGCGGGGCGGTGCCTGAAGCGCGTCGCGCTGGACCGACGCCTGCGGCTGCTGGGCGTGCGCGTGTCGAATCTCGCGCCGGCCGGCGATGCCCGGCCGTATGCGCCGGCCGCGTTCGGGACGACGCAATCGCTGTTCGAGCCCGCCTGCGCCGACACGCGCGCCGAGGCGACTGCCACCGCGTCGCGGACACCCGACTGACGGCGCGGCCGCGTGCGCCCGAGCGGACGCCGGCGCGCGCCCGCCCGGCGGCGACCGCCGCGGCTCAGCGCCGCAGCAGGCCGCGCGCGAGCTGTGCGAACAGGGTCGGCGCCACGACGCGCCCCGCGGTGGGCGGGTCGGATTGCGTGCCCAGGCCGCCGAGACGCTGCGCGAGGTCCACCGCCCAGCCGTCGTGCTTCCAGCCGGCGGTCGGCGGGAGCGTGGCAGCGACGTCGCTCGTGCGCGCCGGCGTGTCGCCTGGTGACAACCCCTGCGACGGGGTCACGGCGAGCAGCACCGGCAGCGCGTCGTCGACCGGCGGCGCACCGGTCTCGGCCGACGCGGGCGCGACAGCGTCCGCCGCTGCCGCGAATCGCATCAGGGCCGGTGCCGCCGGCGTCGGGATCGGCGGGACTTCCAGCCGCGGCACCCCCGCGACGACCCGCTGCAGCACGAACGCGTCCTGCGCCGTCACCGTACCGCTGTTGTCGACATCGGCGATCAGCGCCGCGTCGATGCCGCGATACGCGTCGAACCCGGCGAGCTGACGTGCGATGAAGCGCTGCACGTGCTGCACATCGGTGAGGACGTAGGCGCCGTCCCCGTCGGCATCACCGACGTACGCCGCCACGTGGATGGCGCTGTCGCCGGTGGCCGTGATCGCCGCGCCTGCGCCATCCGTGATCGCGATGTCGCGCAGATCGACCGCCGTGGCCGTTCCGGCCATCGCCGTCGTCGGCACGTCGGCCTGAACGTTCACCAGCGCCCGTCCACCGGCACCGACGGCAAGCGGCGCGTCGAGCGACACGGTCACGCGCACGGCCTGCAGTGCACCCGTGCCACCGGCGACCGCGGTCGGGCTGCCGACCGTCACGCTGCCCGCGAGGCCGTCCGCCAGCGTGATCGCGCCGACGACCAGCTGGGCACTGTCGTGCACGACGGTGAAGGCGATGGTGCGGGCGCCGGCGCCGCTTTCGCCGATACGCACCGGCCATGCGTACGTGAGGCCCGCGAACGCCGCCGGCGCGTTCGGCACCGCGACCGCCTGTCCGGCGCCGCGGACGACATCGGCCAGGCTCAGCAGTGCACCGGTCGCGGCGGGGGCATCGAACTCGCGGACCCACGCGCCGCCGAAGGCGCCGTCGGCGTCGCCGTCGAGCGCCCGCCCCCGCATGTCGGCGAACGCGTCGGCGCCCGCGACGAGCGTGACCCGATAGCGGCCGGGCGCGAGCGGCGCGCCGCTGCGCACGAAGCGCAGACCGCTGCCATCGGCGTCGAGCACGAGCGTGCCCGCGACCGCGCGGTTGGTGGCGACATCGCGCACATCGATGTCGGCAACACCGAGCAACGCGCTCGCGAAGCGGTTCAGCAAGGTTCCCTGCGCGACCAGCGGTCGGTTGAACCGCAGCGCGAATCCGCTCGTGTCGGGCACGAAGGCGACGACCTGCAGCGGCTTCGGCACCACCCGCAGCGCGAAGGTCTGCTCGGCCACCGCGCCGCTCGCGTCGGTCACGCGCACGCGCACCGGCACGACCGTGGCGGCGTCGACGTCGGGCGCCACGAAGGTGATGCGACCGGTGGCTGCGTCGATCGACAGTCCGGGCGGCAGCGCGCCGCCCGGCGCGGACGGCACCAGCGACCACGCGAGAACGTCGCCCGCATCGGCATCGGCGGCGACCGGGTCGATCATCACCGTCGCGGTCGCGTCGACATCGCGGTCGGGGATCGGCGCAAGCGTCGGCGCATCGGCAACCGGCGTGACCGTGATCGCGACCTGTGCCACCCCCGACAGCCCGCCGACATCGGTCACGCGGTAGCTGAACGCGACCGTGCCGTCGAAGTCGCCCACCGGGGTGTAGCGGAAACGGCCGTCGTCACCCAGCACCAGCGTGCCGCTCGCGGGGCTGTCGACCAGCGACACGACCAGCGCATCACCGTCGGCGTCAACATCGTTCGCGCGGACGTCGATGACGACCGCACCCGAGTCCTCCGCGATCTCGACCTCGTCGTCGACCGCGACCGGTGCGTCGTCGCGCGGCGCGACGGTGATCGACACCGTGAACGGTCCGACCGTGTCGGGTCCGTCGGCCACGAGGCCCGAGCCCACGATGCTGCAACCGCAGCCGAACAGGATGCCGTCGGTGCCGTCACCGTGGTCGGTGACGGTGAACGTGAAGCGGTCGCTGCCGGAGAAGTTCGCATCCGGCGTGTACGTCCACGACCCGTCCGCGTTCAGCGCGACCACGCCGTTCGCCGGCCCTGTGCCAAGCGCGAACACCCGTTGCGCGGGCGTCGACTCGACGTCGGTCGCGACCAGCTGCCCGCTGACCGGCGTGTCTTCGGCCGTCGTCGCGCTCGAGTCGCTCGACACCGGCGCGTCGTTCACCGGCCGGACCTTCAGGAAGATCGTCGCGATGCTCGAGACGCTGCCGTCGCTCGCGCGAAACGTGAACGAGG
>JALORJ010000095.1 GCA_025459035.1 Burkholderiales bacterium | reverse complement strand
GGCCGGGTCGACCAGGGCCGCGAGATCGGCATCGACCAGCGTCGCCGCGTCGCCGCCCCACTGCTCGAGCACGCGCGCGACCCGCGCGTGCGCGTACTGCAGGTAGTACACGGGGTTGTCGGCGGACTGGGCTTTGGCCAGATCGAGATCGAAGTCGAGATGCTGGTCGGACTTGCGGCTCACGTAGAAGAACCGCGCCGCATCGACGCCGACGTCGTCGTAGAGCTCCTCGAGCGTCACGTAGTTGCCGCTGCGCTTGCCCATGCGCACCGGCTCACCACCCCGGAACAGCGCGACCAGCTGGATCAACGGCACGACCAGCGTGTCCGGATCGTCCCCGAGCGCGGTGATCGCCGCCTTCACGCGCGGGATATAGCCGTGATGGTCGGCGCCCCAGACGTCGACGATCTGCGTGAAGCCGCGCGCGAGCTTGTCGGCGTGATACGCGATGTCGGACGCGAAGTAGGTGTACAGCCCGTTCTCGCGCTGCACGACGCGGTCCTTGTCGTCGCCGAAAGCCGTGCTGCGAAACCACGTGGCTCCGTCCTTCTCGTACAGGTGACCCGCCGCCCGCAACCGCTCCAGCGTGCGCGCGACGTGGCCGTCGGTGTAGAGCGACTGCTCCGAGTACCAGCGGTCGAACCCGACGCCGAAGCGCGCGAGCACGTCGCGGCACTCGTCGAGCTGACGTGCGAGCACCTGATCGAACATCGGCCGGAACGCAGGCCCGAGGCGGGTCTTCATGGTCGCGATCAGGGCGTCCATCCGCGTCTCGTGCAGCGCCTCGGTCTGCTCGGGCGTCTCGTCGCCGCGCAGCGCGGGCAGGTCGGCGGTCACGTCGGCGGCCGGGCATTCGAGCGCGGGGCCGTGCGCGGCACGCAGCTCGTCGGCCCGCGTGCGGACGTAGTCGCCCTGGTAGCCGTTCGGCGGGAACGGCACGTCGATCCCGCCCGCCTGCAGATAGCGCACCCACACCGATGCCAGCAGGATGTCCATCTGCCGGCCGGCGTCGTTCACGTAGAACTCGCGCTGCACCGCGTAGCCGACCGTGTCCAGCAGGTTGGAGAGGCTCGCGCCGTACGCGGCGCCGCGGCCGTGGCCGACGTGCAGCGGACCGGTCGGATTGGCCGACACGAACTCGACCTGGATCGGACGCCCGCGGCCCAGATCGCTGCGGCCGTAGGCATCGCCCTCGACGAGCACGCGGCGCACGGCGTCGTGCTTGGCTTGCGCGGTCAGATGCAGGTTGACGAACCCGGCGCCGGCGATCTCGACGCGGGCCACGAGCGGCGACGCTGGAAGCGCCGCCAGCAGCGCCTGCGCCAGTTCGCGCGGGTTGCGCTTCAGCGCCCGCGCCAGTTGCATCGCGACGTTGCACGCGTAGTCGCCGTGCGCGGCCGACTTCGGGCGCTCGAGCACGATCGGGGCATCGGCCGCCTCGGGAAGCGCGGTGCGCAACGCGTCGCGCAGCAGGGACTCGAGGGCCGACCTGAGGTCGGGAAAGGCGCGGCGCAGCATGGCGGACACGGCGGGAACAGGCGGGCGAGTATAGGGGCCGACCCTCAGGATTCGAGCGGATCGACATCGATCGCGGCCCGGACCTGACGCGGCGGCGGCAGCCGGACCCACTGCTGCAGCAGATGCCGCAGCGCCGGTCGCGACGTCGACGCCACCAGCACATGCGCGCGCCAGCGGCCGGCGACGCGCGCCAGGCTGGCCGCCACCGGGTCGTGCACCGTGACGCCGTCGACGGCCAGCGCGCGCGCCGCATCGGCACAGAGCGCCAGATACGTGAAGACCTCGGCCTCGTCGGGGCCGTCGGCGCGCAGCAGCACGTGGTGCACGACGGGCGGGAAGCCGTAGGTCTCGCGCAGCGCAAGCTGGGTCGCGGCGAACGCGTCGAAGTCCTGCGCCTGCAGCGCGGCGTGAAGCGGGTGATCGGGAAACGCGGTCTGCAGCAGCACTTCCCCCGGACGATCGGCCCGTCCGGCGCGGCCGGCCACCTGCGTGACCATCGCGTACAGGCGCTCCTCGGCGCGGAAGTCGACCGAGTACAGCCCGGCGTCGGTGCCGACGATCCCGACCAGCGTCAGACGCGGGAAGTCGTGGCCCTTGGCCAGCATCTGCGTGCCGACCAGCACGTCGATCGAGCGGTCGGCCAGTCCGGCGCGCACTTTCGTGAAGGCGTCGCGACGGCGCATCGCATCGCGGTCGACCCGCACCACGCGCGCCTGCGGCTGGCGCGCCGCCAGCGCATCCTCGAGCCGCTGGGTGCCTTCGCCGACGGGGCGCAGATCCTGATTGCCGCAGGCGGGGCAGGCATCGACCACCGCCTCGACGTGTCCGCACCAGTGGCAGCGCAGTTCGCCGGCGCGCTGATGCAGCACCAGCCGCGCGCTGCAGCTCGGGCATGGCGCCACCCAGCCGCACGCATGGCACAGCAGCGTCGGCGCGTAGCCGCGCCGGTTCACGAACACCAGACTCTGTTCGCCGCGAGCGATGCGATCGGCGATCGCGTCGACCAGCGGCGCCGACAGGCCGTCCGGCGCCGGGGCCGTGCGCAGGTCGATCAGCCGCAGCGTCGGCGGCGGGCGGCGGTTGGCGCGCTGCGCCAGCACGACGCGGGCATAGCGCCCGTCGCGCGCGTGGCGCCAGGTCTCGATCGACGGCGTCGCCGAGCCCAGCACCACCGGGATACCGCGATGCCGCGCACGCCAGATCGCCAGATCGCGCGCGTGATAGCGCACGCCTTCGTGCTGCTTGTACGACGGGTCGTGCTCCTCGTCGACGACGACGAGCGCGAGGCGCGGCAGCGGCGTGAACACGGCCAGCCGCGTTCCGACCACCACGCGCGCCTCCCCGGACTGCGCCCGACGCCAGCGGGCGAGGCGCTCGCCGTCCGCGAGTCCGCTGTGCAGCGACACGACCGTCCCGGCGCCGAACCGGGCTTCGAGTGCGCCCTCGAGCTGCGGCGTCAGGTGGATCTCGGGCACCAGCAGCAGCGTCTGTCCTCCACGCGCCGCCGCGTCGGCCGCGAGCTGCAGATAGACCTCGGTCTTGCCGCTGCCGGTCACGCCCTGCAGCAGCACCGCCGCGAAGCCACCGAAGGCCGCGCGGACGGTCGCCACTGCGCTGCGCTGGTCGTCGGTCAGCACCCGCCCGGCGGACGCGGGGTCCGGCAGCAGCGGTACCGGGGCTCGGGTCGACGCGTCCGCGAGCGGCGCCAGCGCATCGGTGCGCTCGACCCAGCCGGAGGCCTCGAACTGCGCGAGCGAGCGCCGCGCGCTGGTGCCGAGCGCCGCGACATCGGTGGCCGTCAGCACCGCGAACCCCTGCAGTGCGTCGAGCAGTCGGCGGCGCACGGTCGCGCTCTTCGGCCAGCCCTGTCCGGTGACGGCCGACCCGGCGGCCGTCAGGCGCCACGCGATCTCGGCGCGATGGGCGGGGGCGTCGGGCCGCCGCAACGCCGTGGGCAGCGCCGCCAGCAGCACCTCGCCCGGGGTCGCGCGCCAGTAGTCGGCGCAGAAGAGCGCCAGCGCGATCACGTCGTCGGGCAGCGCCGGCACGCCGCGCGCGATGCGCAGCGCCGAGCGCAGGCGCGCGGGGTCGACCGAGGTGGTCTCGACGACCCCCAGCACCACGCCGACACGCGGCCGCGGCCCGAACGGCACGACGACCAGCCGCCCGATGTCGGCGGGCGTCGCGTCGTCGGCGCGGTAGTCGAACCGTGTCGCGAGCGGGACATCGAGCGCGACCTGCAGGATGGGCATCGAGGTGACCGCCGCGAACGCAGGATCAACGAGTTACGTGCGCATCGCGATGCAGCACGTCAGCAGTCCGCGCGAACCCCATGGCGTCACGCCAGTTTCGCCGGGCGGGCCTGTGGACAATTCTGTGCATATCGCTCGTCACGATTGTCAAGCCCTTCTGCACCGCGCCGAAGCGGACTGCGTGAGGTCGGGCGTCGCCGCACCACGACGCCAGAAGAATCATGACGTTACGCGTGCCCCGCTACGCTTGTTCCAAGCCGCACTCGAACGCCCCGTCCACCTCGACAGGATGTGCATAAGTGCAGCAACGACGCGGGTTTCCGGGCCGTTCGGCCCGGAACTCATGACAGGGCGCGGGGGTAGGCGTGGACCGCGTGGACCAGCGCGGCGACATGCTCGGGCGGGGTCAGCCGCGAGATGCCGTGGCCGAGGTTGAAGACGTGTCCCGTGCCGCCGCCAAAGCCGTCGAGCACGCGGTGCGCCTCGGCCGCGATCGCGGCCGGCGTCGAGAACAGCACCCCCGGGTCGAGGTTTCCCTGCAGCGCGACCTTGTCACCGACGCGGCGCCGGGCATCGGCGATGTCGACGGTCCAGTCGAGACCGACGGCGTCGGCGCCGCAGGCGGCAATGGCCTCGAGCCACTGGCCGCCGCCCTTGGTGAACACGATCACCGGCACGCGCTCGCCGTCATGGTCGCGCGGCAGGTCGGCCACGACCCGCGTCATGTACTCGAGCGAGAACTCGCGATAGGCCGGGCCGGTCAGCGCGCCGCCCCAGGTGTCGAAGATCATCAGCGCCTGGGCGCCGGCCTCGACCTGCGCGCGCAGGTATGCCGTCACCGCGCGGGCGTTCACGTCGAGCAGGTGATGCAGCAGTGCCGGCTCGGCGTACAGCAGCGTCTTGACGCGCTCGAAGTCGGTGCCGCCCTGGCCTTCGACCATGTAGCAGGCAAGCGTGAACGGGCTGCCGGAGAAGCCGATCAGCGGCACCGATCCGTCCAGCGCGCGGCGGATCTGCGCGACGGCATCGGTCACGTAGCGCAGCTCGGCGTCGATGTCGGGGACCGCCAGCGCCCGGATCGCCGCGGCGTCGCGGACCGGGCGCTCGAAGCGCGGGCCCTCGCCGTCGGCGAAGTACAGGCCCAGCCCCATCGCGTCCGGGATGGTGAGGATGTCGGAGAACAGGATCGCCGCGTCGAGCGGAAAGCGGGCGAGCGGCTGCAGCGTGACTTCGGTCGCGAGATCCGGGTTGCGGCACAGGTCGAGAAAGCTGCCGGCGCGCGCGCGGGTCGCGTTGTACTCGGGCAGGTAGCGCCCGGCCTGGCGCATGACCCAGATCGGCGTGTGCGGAACGGGTTCGCGCAGCAGCGCGCGCAGGAAGCTGTCGTTGCGGGGTCGGGTCATCGGCGCAGGCAGGAATCGGCGCGGTCCGGCCGCCGGAACATGGACGGAACCGGCATCACGGCGATCACCGCGATGCCGGCATGGCGGTACACGTGCCGCATCACCGCGGCAGGTCGCTGGACCCCATGAGGAACGCGTCGACCGCGTGCGCACACTGGCGGCCTTCGCGGATCGCCCAGACGACGAGCGACTGACCGCGCCGCATGTCGCCGGCGGCAAACACCTTGGGCACGTTGGTGGTGTAGGCGCTCGCGCCCTCGGTGGTCGCGCGGACGTTGCCGCGCGCGTCCTTCTGCACCCCGAACGCGTCGAGGATGCCGCCGAGCGGTGACACGAACCCCATCGCGAACAGCACGAGGTCGGCCTGCATCTCGAACTCGCTGCCGGCCACTTCGACCATCTTCATCTGGCCGCTGGCCGGGTCCTTGACCCATTCGACCCGGACCGCCACCAGGCCGGTCACGCGTCCGTCGCGGCCCTTGAACGCCTTGGTCGACACGGCCCAGTCGCGCTCGCAGCCTTCCTCGTGCGACGACGACGTGCGCAGCTTGAGCGGCCAGTAGGGCCAGACCAGCGGCTTGTTCTCGGACTCGGGCGGTTGCGGCAGCAGCTCGAACTGGCTGACCGACGCCGCGCCCTGGCGGTTGGACGTGCCGACGCAGTCGGACCCGGTGTCGCCACCGCCGATGACGACGACGTGCTTGCCCGTCGCGACCAGCTGGCCGGGCACGCTGTCGCCCGCGACCACCTTGTTCTGCAGCGGCAGGAATTCCATCGCGTAATGGATGCCGGCCAGCTCGCGGCCCGGGATCTGCAGGTCGCGCGGCTGCTCGGCGCCTCCCGACAGCACCACCGCATCGAACTCGGCTGTCAGTGCGGCCGGCGAGACGGTCTCGCGCGCCCAGTTGGCGACGTTGTGGGTCGGCGGCGCATCACCGACGAACACGCCGGTGCGGAAGGTGACGCCCTCGGCCTGCATCTGCGCCACGCGGCGGTCGATGTGCGACTTCTCCATCTTGAAGTCCGGGATGCCGTAGCGCAGCAGCCCGCCGACCCGGTCGTTCTTCTCGAACACCGTCACGTCGTGGCCCGCGCGCGCAAGTTGCTGCGCACAGGCGAGGCCGGCAGGTCCGGAACCGACCACCGCGATGCGCCGGCCGGTGCGGTGCGTCGGCGGCTGCGGCACGACCCAGCCCGAATCCCAGCCCTTGTCGATGATCGCGTGCTCGATCGACTTGATGCCGACCGGGTCCGCGTTGATGTTCAGCGTGCACGCGGCTTCGCACGGCGCCGGGCACACGCGGCCGGTGAACTCGGGGAAGTTGTTGGTCGAGTGCAGCGTGTCGAGCGCGTTCTTCCAGTCCTGGCGATACACCAGATCGTTCCAGTCCGGAATGATGTTGTTGATCGGACAGCCCTGCATGCAGAACGGGATGCCGCAGTCCATGCAGCGGGCGCCCTGCACCTTGGCCTGCTCGTCGGACAGGTGGTCGACGAACTCTCGCCAGTGCTTCAGTCGCGCCGGCGGCGGCTCCGCGGCCTCGGAGAGCCGCTGGTACTCCATGAATCCGGTGACCTTGCCCATCGTGTGTTCCTGCGCTGATGCGTGGATGCGAGAGAGAAAGCGGGGCCGTCGGCGGCTCAGGCCGCGAGGCGGTTGCCGCGCGCGGCGAGTTCGCCGAGCGCGCGTCGGTACTCGGTCGGGAAGACCTTCACGAACTTCGTGCGTGCGCCCGCCCAGTCGTCGAGCAGCGCCTTCGCGCGCGCGCTGCCGGAGAGCTTCGCGTGGCGTTCGATCAGGTCCTTCAGCACGAGCTCGTCGGCGCGGCCGAGGTGCCACAGGTCGCGCGCGACCCGCGCTTCCTGCTCGGCTTCGGAGAGCAGCGGCTCGAGCGTGACCATCGACAGGTTGCAGCGCGACGCGAAGCTGCCGTCGTCGTCGTGCACGTAGGCGATGCCGCCCGACATGCCCGCGGCGAAGTTGCGCCCGGTCGCACCGAGCACGACGACCGTGCCGCCGGTCATGTACTCGCAGCCGTGGTCGCCCACGCCCTCGACGACGGCCGTCGCGCCGGAGTTGCGCACGCAGAAGCGCTCGCCGGCGACGCCGCGGAAGAACGCCTCGCCGAGCACCGCGCCGTACATCACCGTGTTGCCGACGATGATGTTGCGCGACGGGTCGGGGCGGAACTTCGGCGACGGCTGCACCACGATGCGTCCGCCCGACAGCCCCTTGCCGACGTAGTCGTTGCCCTCGCCGACGAGCTCGAGCGTGATGCCGTGCGCGAGGAATGCGCCGAAGCTCTGGCCCGCCGTCCCGGCGAAGCGCACGCGGATCGTGTCGTCGGGCAGGCCGGCGTGGCCGAAGCGCCGCGCGACTTCCGACGACAGCATCGTGCCGACCGTGCGGTTGAGGTTACGGATCGGCATGTCGATCTGCACCTTCTCGCGACGCTCGAGCGCCGGCTGCGCCAGTTCGACGAGCCGGTTGTCCAGCGCCCGGTCGATGCCGTGGTCCTGCGCCTCGCTCACGCGTCGCGCGACCTCGGCCGGCACCTGCGGGCTGTGGAAGATGCGCGAGAAGTCCAGCCCCTGCGCCTTCCAGTGGGCGATGCCGCGGCGCGTGTCGAGCAGATGGCTCGCGCCGATCAGGTCCTCGAAACGCCGCACGCCGAGCGCAGCCATCAGCTCGCGCACTTCTTCGGCGACGAAGAAGAAGTAGTTGACGACGTGCTCGGGCTGGCCGGTGAACTTGCGCCGCAGCTCGGGATCCTGCGTCGCCACGCCGACCGGACAGGTGTTCAGGTGGCACTTGCGCATCATGATGCAGCCCTCGACCACGAGCGGCGCCGTGGCGAAGCCGAACTCGTCGGCGCCGAGCAGCGCGCCGATCACGACGTCGCGCCCGGTCTTCATCTGGCCGTCGACCTGGACGGTGATCCGGCCGCGCAGGCGGTTCAGCACGAGGGTCTGCTGCGTTTCGGCGAGGCCGAGCTCCCACGGCGTGCCGGCGTGCTTGACCGACGACAGCGGGCTCGCACCGGTGCCGCCGTCGTGCCCGGCGATCGTGACGTGATCGGACTTGGCCTTCGCGACGCCGGCCGCGACCG
>JALORJ010000094.1 GCA_025459035.1 Burkholderiales bacterium | reverse complement strand
CCGGCGCTCAGCGTCATCACCACCGCCTCGGACTCCGGCGCATCGAGCGACGGACCGGCGCGCCCGTCGCGACGCAGCACGTCGATCATGCGATTGCGCGCGATCTGCCAGAGCCAGGTCGTGAAGCGCGCCTCGGCACGCCAGCGCTCGCGGGCCCCGATGACCTGCAGCCACGTGTCCTGGAACACCTCCTCCGCACGCCCGCGGTCGCCGCACATGCGCGCGAGATAGCGATGCAGCCGCACGCGATGACGCGCGTACAGCCGCTCGAACGCGGCGGCGTCGCCGTCGAGCGCGTAGCGCCGCATCAACGTCTCGTCCTCCTCGTCGTCGCGAGCGGCGCCCGCCGTCGCCTGCGCGTCGTTCGCTGCCTCGGCCATGGTTCGAGTGTAGTGACCCCTGCAACGCACGACCGCCGCAATCGGGGTCGGCACCGAGGGATCGACCGGCGACGACGCGAGCGTCGACAATGGCGACCCATGCGCGTCCTCACCGTCCTTGTCGTCCTGTTCGCGGTCGGCGCCGCATCGACCGTCGGCGACGGTGGTGCCGGCGCGGTGCTCGCACTGCTGATCGTCGGCGGCTGGACCGCATGGCGCCGCCGCGAGACCGCACGGGTCGCGGCGACGGCACAGCGCGACGTCGCCGCGCGCATCGCGGGTCTCGAAGCACAGGTCGCCGCGCTGCGGACCGATCGCGACCGCTGGCAGGCACTGGCGACCCGCGCAGGCCCGACCGCCGGCGCCGCAAGCGACGCCGAAACCTCGGCTGCCGTCGACGCGGCCGACACCGCCATGCCCGTCGCCGCCATGCCCGTCGCATTCGACCCCGCGCCCGATCCGGTCCGCGACGGGCTGGCCGCGTTCCACCCGTCGCTCGCGGACCGCGCGTCCGATCCGTCGGCGGCGCTCGCGGCACCGGGCAGTGGGGCAGCACAGGCCGCGCCGACGGACAGCAACGTCGAGACATGGCGACTGCGCGGACCGCTCGACCGGCCCGGCGTCGATCTCGACGACGCCGTGGCCGGCGCTGTGCGCCGGTGGTTCGCCGGCGGCAACACGGTCGTCCGCGCCGGAGCCGTCGTCCTGCTTGCCGGCGTCGCGTTCCTGCTGCGGTACGTCGTCGAGCTGGTCCGGCTGCCGATGGCGGTGCGGCTCGCCGGCAGTGCCGTGCTCGGCGCCGCGCTGCTCGTGACCGGTGCGCGCGCGGTACGCACGCGACGCGACACCGGACTGGCGTGGCAGGCTGCGGGTTTCGGCGTGCTGTACCTGACCGCGTGGGGCGCGCATCACACGCACGTCGTCCCGTCGACGCTGGTCGCCCTGGTGGCGATGGCGTGCGTCGCGGTTGCCTGCGCCACCGCGGCGTTGCGCCAGGACGCCGAGTCGCTCGCGGTCCTGGGGATCGTCGGCGGCTACGCGACACCGGTGCTGCTGGGCGGCGACGCGCCGACACCCGTCGTGCTGTTCATGCTGCTCGCGATCTTCGGGGGGTCGATCGCGGTGCTTGTGCGCAAGCGCCCGTGGCGCGTCGCCAGTGCCGTCGGCGCGACCGCCACCTTCGTGCTCGCGGGCGGGTGGATCGGCGAACACCCGCCGCCGGCGGCGGCTGTCACCGTCTGCGGCTTCCTGGCGGGCTTCGCGGCGCTGTGGATCGTCATCCCGCTGCTGATCGCGCGCCACGACCCCGACGCGCGGCGCGGTGCCATCGCCGGCGTGGTCGTGGCGTGCGGCGTGCCGGCCGCGGCCTGGGGACTGGCCGTCGACTACTTCGCGCCATGGCGCTACGGCCCGGCGTGGCTCGCGGTCTTCGGCGGCGCGGTGTGGGCGCTGGCCGCCGGTGCGGCACGGCGCATCGGCGCCGGGCGCCTCGCCGACGCGTGGACGGTGGTCGCCGCGACGTTCGCGAGCGCGGCCGTCGCCCTGGTGTTCGATCCCGCCGTCACCGCCGCGATCTGGGCGCTCGCGGGTGCGGCGGCCGTCGCGTTCGGCGTGCGCCGTGCATCGGTGACCGCCCGTTTCGGCGGCCTCGCGCTGCAGGCGGCCGCCGCGTTCGCGTGGGGCGCCGACGCGATCGCCGACACCGCGCACACGGTACCCGTCGCGAACACCGCGTGCGTCGGCGCGCTGGTGCTGGGCATCGCCGGGCTTGCAAGCAGCTTCTGGCTCGCGGATCGCCGCAACGCGGCAGCCTCGACCGACCCCGATGCGTCGACCCCGCGCGGCGCCGCGCCCTGGATGCTCGCGTGGGGCGCGGTATGGATCGTCGCGGCTGCCTGGGGCGACATCCACCGCTTCGTGCCGGCCGCGTGGCAGCCCGCGGTGAACCTGGCGCTCGTCACCGGGCTCGCGCCGGCGTTCGCGCTGCTGGCACGCGCGCTGCGCTGGCCGCAGGCCGCGACGCTCGCGATCGCGATGCCGCTGCCGTGGCTGATGCTGCTGGGCGAAGTGCCGACCGTCGACTGGCGAAGCGGCCCGCCCGACGACAGGCTCGCAGCCGTGATCGCGCACCTCGGCTGGGCCGTCGCGATCGCCGTGCACGTCACGATGCTGCGGCAGCACGCGGTTCGGCGCGACACGTTCGGCCGCTGGATGCATGCCGCGTGGCTACCGGTCGGCGCGTTCGTCGCCGGCAGTGCAGCGAAGGACGCCGTGCGCGCGGTCGCGCCGCTCTCGATGTCGTGGGACTTCATGTCCGGAGCGGTGCCGGCGGTGCTCGCGCTGCTCGCGATCACGGCCAGACCCGTGCTCGCACGCACGCCGTTCTCGGACCGCCCCGACGCCTACCTGCGCGACACCGGTGCGATCCTCGGCACCGAGCTGCTGCTGTTCGCGCTGATGTCGACGCTGTTCGACGGCAAGGCGCCGCCGCTGCCGTGGACCGCGTTCACCGATCCGTTCGCCTGGATGGGGATCGCGATCGCGGTCGGTCTGGTCCGGCGCGATCGGGCGATCAGCGCGCGTCTGCCCGCGACCGCCGCGTGGCGCGCGTCGCACCCGCTGCTGCGCTTCGGCTGGCCGGTCGCGGTCGGCGTGTGCTGCGCGAACGCGACGCTCGTGCGCGGCCTGTGCGCCCTGACCGGCACGCGCTACGCCCTGGACGCGGTGCTCGCGTCGGCGCCGCTGCAGACCACGTTGTCGATCGTCTGGACCGTCGTGGCGATCGCGGCGATGACCTGGGGCGCACGGCGTGCGCAGCGCGGCGCGTGGATCGGCGGCGCGACGCTGCTCGGCGCCGTGGTGCTGAAGCTCGTCGCCGTCGATCTGTCGAACGTCGGCGACCTCGCCCGCGTCGTGTCGTTCATCGGGGTCGGAGCGCTGATGCTGGGCGTCGGCTGGCTCGTGCCGCTGCCCCCCGCCGCCGCACGCGACCCGGGCGGTGCGGGCGGCGCGGACCCGGCACCGCCCGCGCGCTGAGAACCCGCGACGCCCGCCGCGACAACCGCGCGCGTCAGTCCGAGGCGAGCAGGTGCGCGAGCGCGCTCGTGTCCCAGCGCTGCCCGCCGCGGCCCTGCACCTGCGCGTAGAACTGGTCGACCAGCGCGGTGAGCGGCAGACGCGCGCCGTTGCGCTTCGCCTCGTCGAGGCAGATGCCGAGGTCCTTGCGCATCCAGTCGACCGCGAAGCCGAAGCCGTCGAACGCGTTCGCGTCGATCGCCTTCCAGCGGTTCTCCATCTGCCACGACTGCGCCGCGCCCTTCGAGATGACGCCGATCACCTGCTCGAGGTCGAGCCCGGCGCGCTTGCCGAACACCAGTGCCTCGGCGAGCCCCTGCAGCACGCCCGCGATGCAGATCTGGTTGACCATCTTGCACAGCTGTCCGGCCCCCGGCGCACCGATGCGCAGGCAGCTCTTCGCGTAGACGTCGAGCACCGGCTTCGCGGCCTCGAAGTCGGCCTCGGTGCCGCCGCACATGATCCCCAGCGCACCGTTGACCGCACCGGCCTGACCGCCCGACACCGGCGCGTCGACGAAGCCGACCCCGACCGCGGCGCAGCGCGCGTGCAGCTCGCGCGCGAGCTCGGCCGACGCGGTCGTGTGATCGACCAGCACCGCGCCCTTCGCCATGCCCGCGAGTGCGCCCGCGTCGCCGTACACGACCGAGCGCACGTCGTCGTCGTTGCCGAGGCACATCGCCACCAGCGTCGCGCCGGCCACGGCCTCGCGCGCCGTCGTCGCCATCGTGCCGCCGTACTGGGCAGCCCAGCGCTCGGCCTTCGCCGACGTGCGATTCCACACGGTGACGTCGTGTCCGCCCTTCTTCTGCAGGTGTCCGGCCATCGGGTCGCCCATCACGCCGAGCCCCAGGAATGCCACCTTCGCCATCGTCGCGCCTCCGGTGCGTGGAAAACCGCGAGTGTCGCCGACAGCTAGCGGACGCCCCGCCGCCGACCGGCATGAGCGCGATGCGGCGGCGTCAGGCGCGTGCGAGCGACAGCGACGCGAGCAGCACGGCGACGCTCGACGCCGCCATCGCCGCGCCCGCGAACACCGGTGACAGCAGCCCGGCAGCCGCCAGCGGAATGCCGACGACGTTGAAGACGAACGCCCACGCGAGGTTGCCGCGGATGCGCCCGCGCGTGCGCGCCGCGAGTGCGAGCGCGACATCGGCCAGCCGCGGATCGGCGTGCATCAGCGTCACCGCCGCGGTCTGCATGGCGACGTCGGTGCCGCCGCCGATCGCGATGCCGACGTCGGCCTGCGCAAGCGCGACCGCGTCGTTGATGCCGTCGCCGACCATCGCGACCCGCGCCCCCTGCGCCTGACGCTGCGCGATCCACGCCGCCTTACCGGTCGGCGAACACCCGGCGACCACGGTGTCGATGCCGACCGCCGTGGCCACCGCGCGCGCCGCACCGTCGACATCGCCGGTCAGCATGACGACCTCGCGTCCTCCCGCCTGCAGCCGCGCGACCGCCGCGCGCGCCGTGTCGCGGACCGTGTCGGCGAAGGTCGCGCGCGCCAGCACGCGCGGCTGCGGGGCAAGCTCGACGAGCCACGCACCGGTCGCGGCATCGACGTCGTCGACCGCGTCCACGACGCCGTCGGCGTCCGCCCCCCCGGGCCACACGAAACCGGCGCGCCGCGCGGCCGCCACCGACAGCATCGCGACGTGCCGCCCGGCGACGCGGCCTTCGATGCCTTCGCCGGGGCGAGCACGCACATCGATCGCCTGCGGCACGACGCCACCGTCGGCCTGCGCGTCGGCCGCCGCGACGACGGCGCGCGCGAGCGGATGCTCGCTGCCACGCTGCACGGCCGCCGCCAGCGCCAGCAGCGCGTCGGCCGGCGCGTCGGCGCCGCGCGCGACATCGAAGCGCTCGACGCGCGGGCGCCCGACGGTCAGCGTGCCGGTCTTGTCGAAGGCGACGACGTCGATCATGTGCGCGCGCTCGATCACGTCGATGTCGCGGATCAGCACGCCGCGGCGCGCGGCTGCGCCGGTGCCCGCGAGGATCGCGGCCGGCGTCGCGAGACCGAGCGCGCACGGGCACGCGATCACCAGCACCGCGACGGCATGGATCACCGCCTCGGTGGCGTCGCGGCCGAGCACCCACCACGCCAGGCCGGTCACGAGCGCGATGCCGACGACGACCGGCACGAACACCGCCGCGACGCGGTCGACGAAGCGCTGGATCGGCGGGCGCTTCGCCTGGGCCGACTCGACGGCACGCACGATCTTCGCGAGCAGCGTCTCGGCCCCCGTACCGGTGACCTGCACCTCGACCCGACCCTCGCCGTTGACCGTGCCCGCGCGCACGGGGTCGCCGACCGCGCACGCGATCGGCAGCGGCTCGCCGGTCAGCATCGACACGTCGACGTGCGTGGCGCCGGCCACGATCCGCCCGTCGACGGCGAAGCGCTCGCCCGGACGCACCGCGAGGCGGTCGCCGACGCGGACCTGCGCCACCGCGACGTCGGCTTCCGTCGCGTCGGCGCCGATCACGCGCGCCGTGTCGGGACGCAGCGTGGCGAGCGCGCGCAGCGCCGCCGCCGTGCCGCGCTTGGCTCGCGCCTCGAGCCACTTGCCCAGCCGCACGAACGCGATGACGGCGGCCGAGGCCTCGAAGTACAGATGCGGCACGTGATCGGTCGCGTCGCCGTGGCGCACCCACAGCACGACGCTGAGTCCGTAGGCCGCGGTGGTCCCGAGCGCGACCAGCAGGTCCATGTTGCCGGTGCGGTCGCGCAGCGCGCGCCATGCCGCGCCGTAGAACGACGCACCGCAGACGAACTGCACCGTGGTCGCGAGGCTCCACTGCGCGCGCGGCCCGAGCATCGCGTCGATGCCGAACGGCGCGAGCAGCATCGGCGCGACCAGCGGCGCGGTGAGCAGCAGCGCGACGACGAGCAGCCAGGTGTCGAGCGTCACCAGCGGCGCCGGCGGCACGGGGCCGCGCGCGTCGGTGACCGGCACGGCACGGAAGCCGGTGCGCTCGATCGCGGCGATCAGCGCATCGATGTCCGGCGACGGGTCGGCACCGAGCGTGACGTGCGCGCGCTCGGTCGCGAGATTGACCTCGGCCTGCGCGACCCCCGGCACGCGCCGCAGCGCGCGCTCGACGCGCGACACGCACGACGCGCAGGTCATGCCGCCGATCGCGAGGTCGACGGACGCCCCGCTCATGCCGTCCGTCCGGCGCCGCGCGTCGGCCGAGCGGCGCGCGCACGACGCCCGGCGTCTGCGGGGGCCGGACTCGGCGCGAACACGGGCAGTCGCTTGCGCATGGTGATCACGAGGTCGGGTCGGCTGCGCGATCATGCAAGCGGTCGCGCCCGAGTCCGGGTGCGCAGCGCCGGAGCCACCGATGCCCAATGCCTACGCCGACATCGCCTTCACGCCCGCGGTACGGGCGCAGCAGGTGGCCGATGGCAGCCGTCAGGCGTTCGCGCGGGCGTTCGAAGGCAGCGGCCCGCCCGAGCAGGCGGCGCTCGGTGCGCACGAGACGGAATTCATCGAGGCCTGCCGCAGCCTGTTCATGGCGACGGTCTCCGAGACCGGCTGGCCGTACGTCCAGCACCGCGGCGGGCCCCCCGGGTTCGTGCGGGTGGTCGATCCGCACACGCTCGCGTTCGCCGACTACGCCGGCAACCGGCAGCTGGTCAGTGTCGGCAACCTCGCGGGCTCGGACCGGGTCGCGCTGATCCTCGTCGACTTCACCGCGCGCCGCCGGCTGAAGCTCTACGGCCATGCCGCCGTGCGGCCGCTCGGGTCGCGCGACGCGCCGTTCGTCGACCTCGCGTACCGGGCGCGCCCGCAGCGCGTCGTCACGATCGGCGTCGCGGCCTTCGACTGGAACTGCCCGCAGCACCTGCCGCAGCGGCTCGAGGCCGACGACGTCGACCAGGCGATCGCGCGGCGCGATGCCCGCATCGCGGAACTCGAGGCCCGGGTCGCGGCGCTGAAGGCTGCGGCGGCGTGACCGGCTCGGTCGAGGAGGCGAGCACACGCACGCTGCGGGTTCGTGGACATGTTGTGCGCCACGAGCGAGATGATGGTCGGTGATCGCGCAGCAACTGGTCGCGTCATCACGGGGCCGCTACACGACGATGTACTCACGTGCGCCCTCCGGCAACGCGGGTGCGCATTTGGCCGTGAATCCTCGGGTGCCCGATCATCGGGTCATGAAAGGCCGTGTGCGCTTGGTTGCGATCTGGGTCCTGCTGACCTGCCTGCCCCTGCAGGTATTGGCCGGGATCGACGGTCCGCTGTGCTCGGACGACCTTCAGTCTCGCGCGTCGACGACCGAGGCGATTGCGGTCAACGCGGCGCACCACGCGTCGGCGACTGACCCGCACGAACAAGGCGACGTCGGCGGTGTGATGCTCGATCTGTGCGGCTTCTGCCACCTCGGCTGTGCGTGGGTGGCCCTGCCGGCACCGATCGTTGCGACCATCGTCGTTGTGCGCGATCGGCCTGAATCGAGAGAGGCGCGGTCGATCCCCGACGCCCCGATCCCGCCCCTGCGACGACCGCCGAAGACCTCGCCCGCCTGACGTAGCGGGTGCGCTGGCGCGACGTCTCGCCAGCGTTCGACGGTGTGTCCGCCACGTGCGGACGCCTGACGCAGAGGTCCTTCCGATGTCGCATCGATGGTGCGCGGCGCTGCTCCTGCTCGCCGCCTGGCGTTCGTTCGTGGCCGGCGCCGCGACGCCGCCGACGCTCGAAGACGCGTGGCGCGCGGCGCTGCTGCGCGACCCGGAAGTGCAGGCCGCAGCGTTGCGCGTCGACGCGACGCGGGCACGCGAGGACGCAGCGCGCAGCTTCACGCCGGCGCCTCCAGCCGTG
>JALORJ010000399.1 GCA_025459035.1 Burkholderiales bacterium | reverse complement strand
AGCCGGGCTGGATCGGACCGGCATCGAGGCGGCCGGGCTCGATGTGCAGGTACTGGTCGGGCTTCCAGCGATTGCGCAGGCGCACGAAGTTTGCCCCGGGCACGTTCTCCATCACCCACATCGCGCTCCACCACCCGGGCTGGATCGGGCCGGCCGTCGGCGGGCCGTTCTCGATGTGCACGTACTGGTCGGGCTTCCAGCGGTTCTTCAGCTGCACGAACGACTGCGCCCCGGCCGATGCCGACACCGCGACCAGGCTGAACGTCAGCACGAACAGCCATGCGCGCCACCGCGGCACGGACGGCGACGACGGATCACGAAGATTCATGCGCAGCGAAACTCCACTGGAAGGGGATGACCCGGAACCGGTGCGACACCGCCTCGCCCGGGGTCGGAAGGACGTGGAGCCTGTCCAGTCTATTCGTTCGTCATCGACCACCGCCACCGGCACGACGTCATCCGCCCGCCCTGCGGCGGGCGCTCGACCGCGATGCAGCCGCCGCAGCGTCGGCGGCCACGAACGTCGTCAGCATGCGGCGCACGTCCGCCGCCTGCGCGGCCTGCCACTGCGGCGCCAGCAGATCGGTGCCGAAGATCCGCGACAGCGTGTGCGCGTGCGACTTGCTGTAGTACGAGAGACTGACCATCGCGATGTACAGGCGCAGGGCGTCGATGTCGTCACGGAAGCTGCCGTCCGCCCGGCCGCGCGCGATCAGTTCCTCGACGAGCGCGATCACCGGCGACGACATCTCCGGAATGCGCGTCGAACGGCGCAGGTGCCGCGCCCGGTTCAGGTTCTCGTACGCGAACAGGCCACGCAGCTCCGGATGGGTCGCGAAGTGACCGTCGATGAACGCGTACAGCGCGAGCAGCCCGTCCAGCGGCGCCGTGTGCGCGATGTCGAGCTGCAGTTCGTCGTGCCGCAGGCGTTCGTAGCCCGCTTCGAGCACGGCCACGTACAGCGCGTCCTTGCCGCCGTAGTAGTGATAGAGCATCCGCACGTTCACGCGCGCGCGGCGGGCGATGCGGGCGGTGCGCGCGCCGCTGAACCCGCGTGCCGAGAACTCGGCGATGGCCGCGGCGAGGATCTTTGCCCGCGCGCGCTCCGGGTCACGCCGCCGCGGGCGCGCGGCGGCGCTCACGCCCCGCCCCCGCCAGGGCGCGGTTCCCTGCCGCGGTCGGCGCAGCGACGCGCAGGCGTCGCTTCCACGGGGGCTCGACCGGATGTCATGCGTCGCGTGGCGCCGCCAGGGCATCCAGCACCCGCGCCGAGTCGCTGACGAAGCCGAAGCATTTCTTCACGTTCCACAGCGTCGCCTCGGTGCAGAACGCGGGCGATGTCGTCGCGCAGCAGTCCGACAGCAGCACGCAACCGTAGCCGAGGAAGTTCGCGTCGGTCAGCGAGTGCAGCACGCACTGGTCGGTGTTGACGCCCGCGAACAGCACGGTGCGCACGCCGAGGTTGCGCAGGATGCTGTCCAGCGGCGTGTCCCAGAAGCCGCTGATGCGGTGCTTGTCGACCGCGATGTCGCCGGGCAGCGGAGCGAGCTCGTCGACGACCGCGGCGGCCCACGACCCCTTCTCGAGCACGCGGGCGCCGTTCGACGGCAGCGGATCGCCCAGACCCACGCCATGACCGTGCGGCTTGTACAGATGGATCTGATTGGGCGGCATGTTCGCGAGGTCCGGGCGGTTGCCCCAGTTGACCCACAGCACCGGTACGCCGTCGGCCCGCAGCGCGGGCAGCAGCCGGCGCAGCGGCTCGATCGGCGCGCGATCCGGCAGCGGGTCGCCGCCGATGTGGTCGACCCAGCCCCCGGGGGTGCAGAAGTCGTTCTGCATGTCGATCACCACGATCGCCGTGCGCGCGAGATCGATCACCACGTCCTGGGGCTCGGCCGCGATGCGCAGGCGACGCACGGGCGGAAGCGGCGGCGCCAGGTCGACCTCGGTCGGCGTCGCGAGCCAGCGGGTGTTCGGTGACACGCCCAGCGGGCCGGGGGGCAGCGGTACGGTGCTCATCGTCGGGTGTCCTCTCGGGTCGGAAGTGCGGTGGCGGCGCCCCGCGATGGTGAACGCGGCGCGCCGTGACGGTGCATCGGCCGCGGCATCGCCGGCCGCGAAAACGCGGCGCGTCGTCGAAGTAATCGTCCGATTACCTCTCCGCCCACAGCGAAAGGAATGCCAATGTCCGAGAACCTCTCCCGCCGTCGCCTGCTGCAAGCCGCGGTCGCCGCCGCGCTGTCGGTGGGTCATGTCGCGTTCGCCGCCGACACGCTGAAGGTCGGCGTGCTGATCCCCGGATCGAAGTCCGACAAGGGGTGGATGGAGTCCGGCTACGACGGCCTGGTCGCGGCGCAGAAGCAGCACGGCGACCACATCAAGGTGCAGATGATCGAGAACATCAACTACGCCGACATGGAACAGGCGCTGACCAACCTCGCGGCACGCAACGCGCTGGTCATCGGCGTCGGCGGGCAGACGCAGGCCGCCGTGCTGAAGGTCGCGAAGAAATTCCCGAAGACCATGTTCTCGATCGTCGGCGGCAACAAGGGCGACCCGATGCCGAACGTGGCCGGCTACGACGTGAAGCAGGCCGAGATCGCGTTCGTCGCCGGCGCGGCCGCGGCGATGCTGTCGAAGACCGGCGCGGTGAGCTACGTCGGCGGCATGGAGATCCCGTCCATCGTCAACGCCGGCAAGGAGTTCGGCAACGGCGCGAAGTACGTGAACCCGGCGATCAAGTACTTCGAGAACTACACCGGCGACTTCGACAACGTCGCGAAGTCGAAGGAAGCGACCCTCGCCGCGATCGCGCAGGGCGCCGATGTGCACTACCACATCCTCAATCTGGGTCTGCGCGGCATGGAGCAGGCGGCGAAGGAGAAGAGCACGCACATCATCGGCAGCTACACCGATCGCTGCGGCACCGATCCGCTGTACATCGCGTACAGCATCACCGGCGTCGGATTCCAGGTCGAGTACGCGATCAAGGAGTTCGTCGCCGGCACCTGGAAGCCCGGCTACAAGGCGTTCGGTCTGGCGATGGGCCCGTCCGCGTCCGACATGAGCGTCTGCGGCGCGACGCCGCAGATGAAGCAGAAGCTCGACGAGATCAAGAAGTCGATCCTCGACGGACGCATCAAGGTGCTGGAGGGCTGATGTCGGTCGGCGCAGCCGCGGCGGTCGCCCCGCCGCTGCTGCAGATCGACGCGCTGTCGAAGCGCTTCGGCGCGCTGCAGGCGCTCGACGCGGTCACGCTCGACCTCGCCCGCGGCGAGATCCACTGCCTGCTGGGCGAGAACGGCGCCGGCAAGTCGACGCTGTGCAACCTGGTCTTCGGCGTGCACGCGCCCGACGCCGGCACGATGCGCATCGACGGGCAGGCGCACGCGCCGCTCGGGCCGGCCGACGCGCTCGCGCGCGGCATCGCGATGGTCCACCAGCACTTCAGCCTCGTACCGGACCTGACCGTGGTCGACAACCTCCTGCTCGGTCAGGCGCGCGGGCGGCTCGATCGTCGCACCTGCGAAGCGCGCCTCGAGACGCTCGCGCAGCGCTACGGACTGGGCGTGTCGCCGCGCGCGCGCATCGATCGCCTGTCCGTGGGCGAGCGCCAGCGCGTCGAGATCGTGAAGTGCCTGATGCGCGAGCCGCGCCTGCTCGTGCTCGACGAGCCGACGGCGGTGCTGCTGCCCGACGAGATCCGTGCGCTGCTCGACGTGTGCCGCCGCGTCGCCGACGAAGGTTGCGGCGTCGTGCTGGTCACGCACAAGCTGGCCGAGATCCGCCATGTCGCGCAGCGCGCCACGGTGCTGGCCGCGGGGCGCGTCGTCGCACGCTCCGATCAGCCCGCGCAGGATCTCGACGCGCTGGTGCGCGCGATGATCCGCCGCGACCTCGCGCCGCCTGCTTCGCCGGCGACGGCATCGGCGCGCGCCGCATCGGGACGTGCGACGGCAGCCGCGGCGCGACCGGTGCTGGAGATCGAACACCTCGTCGTGCGCGACGCCGATGGCGTCACGCGGGTCGACGACCTGTCGCTCACGGTGGCCCCCGGCGAGCTGGTCGCGCTCGCGGGCGTCGAAGGCAACGGGCAGAGCGAACTGGCCGCGGTGCTGTCGGGCATGGCGCCGGCGACCGCAGGGCGGTTCTCGGTCGACGGGACGGACCTGACGGCGGCCGCGCCGGCGCGCCT
>JALORJ010000001.1 GCA_025459035.1 Burkholderiales bacterium | reverse complement strand
ATAGCGCGGCCCCTCGATACCCGTCAGCCCGGCGGCGGCGATGCGCGTGCGCGAGCAGGTGCACCGGTAGACGTGGGCGCGCTCGCGCAGGCGCTCGAGCGCCTGGGCGTAGGCCTCGGTGCGGCGGCTCTGGAACACCACCGGCCCGTCGGGATGCAGGCCCAGCGTGTCGAGCGCGCGCAGGATGGCGTCGATCGCGCCCGGTGCGACGCGCGGCGGATCGAGGTCGTCGATGCGCAGATGCCACTCGCCGCCGCGGGCGCGGGTGTCGAGCCAGCTGCCGACCGCCGCGACGATCGAGCCGGCGTGCAGCGGACCCGACGGCGTCGGCGCGAAGCGGCCGCGCACCGGCGGGGTCGCGGGATCGGCGGCCCGGTTCAGGGGGTCGGGGGGGCCGCGGCGCGGACGGCGGCCGCGTCGGCGGCATCGGCCTCGAGCTCGTGCAGCCGCAGCCGCACCCACCCCAGACACGCGAAGAAGAACGTCGTCGACAGCGCGATCTCGATCACGGCGAGGTGCTGCGACATGCCGGTGTCCGACCACGCGCGCACGCAGCCCTCGGTGAAGTACAGCAGGATCAGCATCGAGGCCCAGCGATAGGTGTACAGCTTCTCGCGCAGGATCCCGAACAGCGGCAGCAGCAGCGGCAGCACCTTCAGCATCAGCACGCTGCCGCCGGGCCGTAGCGGTGCCAGCACCGTCTCCCACGCGAGCAGGGTGCCGATCAGCAGCACCAGCGCGATCGCCGCGATCCAGCCGGCCATCGTCCTCATCGGAGGTTCCGCATCGGCGTGCGCCGTGCGCCGTGGCGGCGCGGCGGTGTCATGGTGCCGCCCGCGCGCGCTGTGCGAGCGCCACCAGCGCGGCCCGGGCCTGTGCCGCGTCGTGCACCGGGGCGTCGAAGTCGAGCCGCAGCGCGGTGCCGTCGGCATCGAGATCGAGTCCGTCGGGATCGATCGCGACCAGCCGCACGTCGACGCAGTCGTGCCCGAGCAGCGTCGTCGCGTAGTCGCGCAGGTTGTGCGCGTGATCGGCGTTCATGTGCTCGACGATGCCGCTCGCGGCGGCATCGAGGGCGGCCGCGTCGACGACGAACGCGTCGGCGTCGAACCACAGGATGTCGCCGAAGCCGCCGATCCAGTGGCCGGCACTCGGCGTGAAGCGCCACAGATGGAAGTCGCCGAAGTCGGCGAAGCCCGCCGCGTCGGGCACACAGTCTAGATAGCGTGCCTTCGCGCAGGCGACGGCGTCGGGAGCGTCGAGCATCGCCGCGTGCCCGGTCAGCGTGAGGCGCGCCCCGGCGATCGCGTCGTCGCCGTGCACGGTGAGGCTCGCGCGCGGATCGGCGCGCAGATCCCGCGTGTGCGCCGCGAGATCCGAGATCAGCAGCAGCGTGGTGCCGCCAGCCTCCGGCGCGATGGCGACCGCGGAGCCGTACGGAAAGCCCGGATGGCGCACGCTGTGGGTCGACACCACGGCGCGCCGCGCGGTGCGCAACGCCAGTCGTGCGCGCCGCACGCGGGCTTCGACGGGTTCGGCGGCGGTGCTCATCGCACGTCGGCGCCGCGGATCAGCGTGCGCGCGACCGTGGCCAGGCGTCGACCGAGCGCGATGCACAGCGTGCGCTCGTCGGCGTCGAGCGCCCGCCCGTGGTCGGCGCCGGACCAGTGCGACGCGCCGTACGGGCTGCCGCCGCCGGTGGTCGCGTGCAGGGCGGGCTCGGAGTACGGCAGACCCACCAGCAGCATGCCGTGATGCAGCAGCGGGACCAGCATCGTCATCAGGGTCGCCTCCTGGCCGCCGTGCAGGCTCGCGGTCGACGTGAACACCGCCGCGGGCTTGCCCACCAGCGCGCCGCGCGACCACAGCGCACCGGTGCCGTCCCAGAAGTGCTTCATCGGCGCGGCCATGTTGCCGAAGCGGGTCGGGCTGCCGACCGCGACCGCGACGCAGTCGTCGAGATCCGCGTGCGTCGCGTACGGCGCGCCGTCGTCGGGGACCGGCGGCGCGGCGACCTCGGTCACCGGTGCCACGCGCGGCACGGTGCGCACGCGCGCGGCCATGCCGTCGACCTGCTCGACGCCGCGCGCGACCAGGCGTGCCATCTCGCGCACCGACCCGGTGGCGCTGTAGTGGAGGACGAGGACTTCGTGCGGAGCGGACATCGTGAACCGAGGGCAGGAGGGCGAGGACGCACATGCGCGCCCGACGGCGCTGGCGCCGGGCAGGACCGCCGCGACCGCGGTCGGGTCCGGGTGCCTATGATGCGTCGAACCCGTCCGTGTTCCCGCGTCCTGCCCGTGTCCGTGTCGATGTCGTCCCTCGCTGCACCCGGCGCGCGCCTGTGCGTCGCGTCCGGCTCGCGGTGCGGACGCCGCGGCCACGCTGCGGCGCGGCGGGCGTGAGTCCGGTGCGCACGCTGCTGCGGCGCTTCGCCGAGGTGCGGCTGCTCGACACGGCCGGCAGCCTGACCTTCACCACGCTGCTGTCGCTGGTGCCGCTGGTCACCGTCGTGCTCGCGGTGCTGTCGTGGCTGCCGGTGTCGGGCGTGCTGCTCGCGCAGCTGCGCACCTTCATCACCGCCAACCTGATGCCGGGGCCCGCGACGCGTTCGGCGCTCGATCATGTCGCGCAGTTCGTCGCGCTCGCGTCGCACATCACCGTGGCGGGCCTCGCGGGTCTCGCGGTGACGGCGGTCTTCCTGATGCTGACGATCGACACCGCCTTCAACGACATCTGGCAGGTGAAGCGCCGCCGCTCGCTGCTGCGCCGGATCGTCGTGCACGCGATGGCGCTGTCGACCGGTCCGCTGCTGGTCGGTGCGAGCCTGTGGCTCACCACGTGGGTGCTGACGGCACCGCTGCGCGGCGTGATCGACTCGCAGCTGCGCACCGCGCTGCTGAAGGCGACCGCCGTGGGCTTCGTGGTGATCGCGTTCACGCTGCTGTACCGGTTCGTGCCCGCGTGCGAGGTGCGCTGGCGCCATGCGCTGGCCGGCGGCGTGCTGGCCGGCGCCGGCTTCGAGGCGATGAAGAGCGGGTTCGCGTGGTTTGTCACGCACTTCGGCAACTACAAGGCCGTATACGGCGCCTTCGCGGCGCTGCCGCTGTTCCTGCTGTGGGTGTGGCTGTCGTGGCTCGTGGTGCTGACCGGCGCGGTGATCGCGGCCACCCTGGGCGGCCACGGGACCGCCTCAGCGCGGCGCCGCGCGTGACGCGTCGCGTGCGCGGCGCGCGGGCGACGGCGCGACGGGCCCGGGCTCGCCCATGAACACGGCCGGGCGCGCCGGAACGGCGCCTGTATCGACCGGGTCGCGCGACCCGCGCGGGCGGGGCGTGTCGGCGGTGCGCGGCGCACCGGCGCGGCCGGCGCTGCGGTCGGCCGTTCGCGTCACGCGCCGTGCGGGTTCCAGCGGCGGCACGTCCGGCAGCCAGCGCGTCTGCCACGCGCGCAGCACCGCTTCGGGGTAGCCCTGCGGCTTGAGCAGGCTGCCGTTGTAGCGGGCCAGCGCGCGATACACGTCGCCGCGCTCGCGGTCGAGGTAGTGGCGCAGGATCGTGCAGCCGTAGCGCAGGCTCGTGCGCAGGTGGAACAGGTTGTGGTCGGGCGTGCCGATCAGCGCGACCCAGAACGGCATCACCTGCATGTAGCCACGCGCACCGGCACCGGACACGGCGTACTTGCGAAACGCGCTCTCGACCTCGATCAGCCCGAGCACCATCTGCGGATCGAGGCCCGCGCGCGTGGCCTCGTAGTGCACCGCGCGCAGCAGGTCGCGGCGCTCGGCGTCGTCGGGCACGCGCCGCGCCAGGCGCGGCAGCATCGCGTCGAACCAGCGCGCTTCGTCGTCGGGTGACGCGAAGGCCGAGCGCACCGGCGCGTCGTCGGCGACGGAGCGCTGCATCTGGGCCTGGACGGCGGCCGACAGCGGCTCGTACTGCTGCGCGCCGGCCTGCGCGCGTGCGGACAGCAGCGCGAGCGCCGCCAGCACGATGCCGACGACCGCTCGCCGCCTGCGCCCGCGGTGCGACCGCTGCGGCGTCAGGCGGCCAGCCGTGCCGAGATCCACGCCTCGATCTCGCCCAGCGCCACCGCGGTCGGCGCGGCGTCGCGTCGATGCTGCACCTCGACGCTGCCGGCCTTGAGGCCGCGATCGCCCAGCGTGATCCGCCACGGGATGCCGGTCAGCTCGAGGTCCGCGAACATCACGCCGGGGCGCTCGTCGCGGTCGTCGAGCAGCACTTCGACGCCGCGGGCCTCGAGCGCGTCGTGCAGCGCGTCCGCCGCGTCGCGCACCGCGTCGCTCTTGCGATAGCCGATCGCGGCGAGCGCGACCGCGAACGGCGCCATCGCCGGCGGGAACACGATGCCCTTCGCGTCGTGGTGCTGCTCGATCGCCGCCGCGACGATGCGCGACACGCCGATGCCGTAGCAGCCCATCTCGAGCGGCTGCTGCTGGCCGGCGTCGTCGAGGAAGGTCGCGCCCATCGCCTGCGCGTACTTGCTGCGCAGCTGGAACACGTGGCCGACCTCGATGCCGCGCGCGATCTGCAGCACGCCGCGACCGTCGGGACTCGGATCGCCGGCGACGACGTTGCGCAGGTCCGCGACCTGCGCCGGCTCGGGCAGGTCACGGCCGAAGTTCACGCCGGTCAGGTGGAAGCCCGCGACGTTCGCGCCGCAGACGAAGTCGGCGAGCGCCGCGGCGCTGCGATCGGCGATCACGGTCACGCTCGCCGGCACGCCGACCGGGCCGAGATAGCCGGGCACACAGCCCAGGGTCGCGACGATCTCGGCCTCGGTGGCGAAGCGGAACCCGGCGAGGCCCGGCAGCTTCGCGGCCTTGATCTCGTTGAGCGAGTGGTCGCCGCGCAGCAGCAGCAGGAACATCGGTGCGGCGCCGGCGCCGGCGGCGCCGTCGGCCGGTGGCGTGCCGATCACCGCGAGCGCCTTCACCGACTGCACCAGCGGCAGCCCGAGCAGTTCGCACACCGACTCGCAGGTCGTGCGTCCTGGCGTCGGCACCTGCGTCATCGGCTGCGACGGTGCCGGCCGCGGGGTCGGCGGCGCGACGGCCTCTGCCAGTTCGACGTTGGCGGCGTAGTCCGAGGTGGGGCAGAACGCCAGCGCGTCCTCGCCGGAGTCCGCGATCACGTGGAATTCGTGCGAGCCGGTCCCGCCGATGGCTCCGGTGTCGGCCGCCACCGCGCGGAAGTCGAGCCCCAGCCGCGTGAACACGCGCGAGTACGCATCGAACATGTTGCGGTACTCGCGCTGCAGGTCCTCGAAGCTCGCGTGGAACGAGTACGCGTCCTTCATCACGAACTCGCGTGCGCGCATCACGCCGAAGCGCGGCCGGATCTCGTCGCGGAACTTGGTCTGGATCTGGTAGAGGTTCAGCGGCAGCTGGCGCCAGCTGCGGATCTCGCGCCGCGCGATGTCGGTGACCACTTCCTCGTGCGTCGGGCCGAAGCAGAAGTCGCGCTCGTGGCGGTCGCGGATCTTCAGCATCTGCGGGCCGAACACGGCCCAGCGACCGGTCTCCTGCCACAGCTCGGCCGGTTGCACCGCGGGCATGAACAGCTCGACGGCCCCGGCGCGGTTCATCTCGTCGCGCACGATCGCCTCTACCTTGCGCAGCACGCGCAGCCCGAGCGGCAGCCACGTGTACAGCCCGCTGCCGAGCTTGCGGATCAGGCCCGCGCGCAGCATCAGCCGATGGCTGGTGAGTTCGGCTTCGGCCGGGGCTTCCTTGAGGGTGGGCAGGAAGAAGCGGGAGACGCGCATGAGGGGGACGGCCCGGCGGCAAAAGCGGCGATGGTAGGGGCCGGGCGCATCGCGCGGGCGCCGCGCGCGATGCGCGCGTCGCTCTAGCGGTCCTCGCTGCAGTACACCTGCATCGTCTCGTCGTGGCACCAGTGCGCGTTGAAGCCGCCGTGGTCGCGGATGCACGCGAACGCGTAGCGGCCCATCTCCTCGGTCCAGCGACAGCCGCGCGCGACGTAGAACAGCATCGCGCGTTCGCGGTTGTAGGTCGGCTGCCCGACCTCGGCGACCGCGACTACCGGCGCCGTGCTGCCGGCCGTCGCGGCGCGACCGGCCGCCGGCGTGACGGGTGCGGCTTCGCCGACGGCGGCGACGCCGGCCTCGTGCAGCGGCACGATCGCCACCGAGTCGACGCCCGGCGTCGTCGGTGCCGCACGCAGCGTGGCCGCGGCGTCGAGCACGAGCGTGCGGATGCGCGCGGCGACGTCGGCCGGACCGTCGAAGTACAGGTGCGCGCTGTCCGCGGGCGGCAGTCCCAGCACCTTGTTCTCGCCCCGCCACGTCGCGCCGCGATGGAAGCAGGCATCCGCGTCCGCGGCGCAGTGGAGCGTGATGCCGTCGCTCCACGTCGGACCGGCGCGCTTGCCGGCCGCGGGCGCATCGCCCAGGGCCGCCGGCGCGACACCCCAGCACACGCGGGTGCGCAGGTCGTTGCGGCGCGCGCGCACGGCGTCGTCGTCGCACAGCACGATGACGTGCCCGTCCCAGCGCGCTTCGAGCGCGTGGTGCACGCCGTGCTGCAGCGACAGCGCGGTGGCCTGCGCGAGTGCGGCGTTGGGATCCGGCGCGGCGTGCGCGCTTGCGGCGCCGAGCGCCGCGCCGAGCGCGAGGGCGATGGCGGCGAGGCGACGGCAGGCGCGTGCGAGCGGCGCCCGTCGGTTCGAGGTCATGTTCTGGATTTCCGCAGCGGGTGGGGGGCGAGCGGCGCGGGCTCAGGCCGCCGCGCGCGACGCGGCGCCGAGCAGACGGGCCATCGCCCCGCCGACGCCATGCGCCGACGCCGGGTTCTGGCCCGTGACGAGGCGCCCGTCGACGACGGTGTTGGCGACGAAGTCGGGCGCCGGCACGTGCACGGCGCCGCGCGCGACCAGCGTCGACGCGAGCAGGAACGGCACGACGCCGTCGAGGCCGACGCGGCGCTCCTCGCTGTCGGTGAACGCGGCGACGCGCCGTCCCGCGACGAGCGGGCGGCGGCCGTCGACCGTCACGTCGACCAGACCGGCCGGGCCGTGGCACACCGCGGCGACGACACCGCCGGCGTTCCAGACGTGACGCGTGAGCGCCGCTGCGGCCGCATCCGACGGGAAGTCCCACATCGTGCCGTGACCGCCGACGAACAGGACGGCGTCGATGTCCGCCGGGTCGACGTCGGCCGTGCGCGGTGCGGTCGCGAGCCGCTGCTGCACCTCGGCGTCGTCGAGGAAGGCCGTCTGCACCGGGTCGGCGCGATCGGCGCCGATCGCGTGCGCGGCAGCGCCGGCCGGGCTCGCGAACACGACATCGACGCCGGCTGCGCGCAGGACAGCCCACGGATGCGCGGCCTCCGGGACGTACCAGCCGGTCGGGCGGCCGGTGGTGCCGAGCACGGCGTGCGAGGTGAGGATGAACAGGGCGCGAGGCATTCGAGTCTCCGGAGCGAGGGGGCCGCGAAGGTCGCGGCGACGGCGCAAGAGTGGAAGCCGACGCCCGGATCGGGAATCCTCCACGCCCGGCTATCAGTGATTCCGCGGAGCAAGGCATGGGGCTGTTCGGCAAGTGGCGTGTGCACCGCAGCCGCGGTCGGGATGTCACCGTCGACGTGAGCGAGGAGAAGGGCGTGCGCTCGCTGCACCTGGGCAGTGACACCGTGCAGAGCAGCATGCGCATCGCCGATCCGGTCGAACTGGTGCTGTCGTACACGCAGTCGATGACCGCGTTCCTGCTCTGGCATCCCGCGCCGCGGCACATCGCGCTCATCGGTCTGGGCGGGGGCTCGCTGTCGAAGTTCTTCCACCACCACTTCCCGCAGACCCGCGTCACCACGGTCGAGCTGAACCCGCGGGTGGTCAGCGTCGCGCGCCAGTGGTTCTCGGTGCCGCCGGACGATGCGCGCTTCACGATCGAGATCGACGACGGCGCGCAGTGGGTCCGCGCGCACCGCGCCGGCTGCGACGTGCTGGTGGTCGATGCCTACGACGGCGACGCGCAGGTCGAGGCGCTGGCCGACGAGGACTTCTACGCGGCGTGCTGGCATGCGCTGACCGACGACGGTGTGCTGGTCGTGAACCTGTGGAGTTCGGACCGGCGCTTCGACGGCTTCCTGCAGCGCATCGAACGCGTGTTCGCCGATTGCGTCGTGTGTCTGCCGGCCGAGCGTCGCGGCAACGTCGCGGTGTTCGCGTTCCGGTCGCGCCCGATGCCGACGCGGTTCGACCGCCTGCGCCTCGGCGCCGAGTCGCTGGAGCGGGCGCTCGGCGTGCCGTACCGCCGCTTCGTCGACCGGCTGCGCGATCTCAACGCGCACACCGAACACGAACTGCTGGTGTGAAGCGCCGCGATCCAGCCGGGCATTGGTCGGGGGCCGGAGCTTTGTGGAAGAATCGAGACGAAAACGTGGCTGTCGGATGACGACCGATGATCGATCGCGAAGGCTATCGGCCCAACGTGGGCATCGTCCTCACGAACGGTTCCAACCGGGTGTTCTGGGGCAAGCGCGTGCGCGAGCACGCATGGCAGTTCCCGCAGGGCGGCATCAAGTACGGGGAATCCCCCGAGCAGGCGATGTTCCGCGAGCTGACCGAGGAGACGGGGCTCGCGCCCGAGCACGTGCGCATCCTCGGGCGCACGCGCGACTGGCTGCGCTACGACGTGCCGAACCACTGGACCCGGCGCGAAGGGCGTTCGCACTACCGCGGCCAGAAACAGATCTGGTACCTGCTGCGCCTCACCGGCCGCGACTGCGACGTCTGCCTGCGCCGCTCGGAGAAGCCCGAGTTCGACGCCTGGCGCTGGAGCGACTTCTGGGTGCCGCTCGAGTCGGTCGTCGACTTCAAGCGCGAGGTCTATCACGCGGCGTTGTCGGAGCTGTCCCGCTTCCTACACCTCACGCCGGATCCGCACTGGGCCTGCCTGGGCCCGGTGCCGCCGGCAGCCCCCGACGCATGACACCCGGGCCGCGGCGCGCGCCGACGCGCCGACGCGGCCGGTCGGTGTGACGCCTGCGTGACGCCTGAGTAGACTGGTTCGACCCTCACGAAACGGCAGCCCCGCGCCCATGGCCGAACGCCTGAACGACCAGGATGTGACCGGCCGGATCCGCACCACCGACTGCGACGCGGTCGCGCGCGAAGTGCAGCGGCTGCATGCCGACCTGTTCCAGGTCGAGCCCGACGACCGCATCCTCGCGCCGTTCGACGACGTGCGTCGCTTCTTCGAGGGGCGCTGGCCCGATCTGCACGGCTGCGACACGGCGTACCACAACCTGCAGCACACGCTCGACGTGACCCTCGCGATGGCGCGTCTGATGGACGGCCACGACCGCAGCGAACCCGGCGCGCGCCGCGTGGGCGAGCGGCTGTTCCGCTTCGGGCTGGTGCTCGCGTTGTTCCACGACATCGGCTACCTGCGTCGCCGTGGCGACACGCGTCATCGCAACGGTGCCGAGTACACGCTGACGCACGTGTCGCGCGGCGCGCGCTTCCTCGACGACTACCTCGGCTGGGCCGGGTTCGAGGATCTGCTCCCGGTTGCCGGTCCGCTCGTGCACTTCACCGGCTACGAGGTTCCGGTCGATCGCATCGGGGTGACCGATCCGCTGCTGCGGCGGCTGGGCCAGATGCTGGGCTCGGCCGACATCCTCGCGCAGATGGCCGACCGCTGTTACCTCGAGAAATGCCGCGACCGGCTCTATCCGGAGTTCGTCGCGGGCGGCGTGGCGGTGCAGCGCGACGGCGACGGCACGCCGCGGGTGGCGTTCGCGTCGGCCGACGATCTGGTCGCGAAGACGCCGGGCTTCTATCGCACCGCGCAGACCCGCCTCGACGGTGCGCTGGGCGGGGCGTACCGGTACGCGACCCCGCACTTCCACGGACAGAACCTCTACGTCGACGAGCTCGAGAAGAACATCCGCCACGCGGCGATGGTGGCGCAGCGTCAGGACCCCGAACTGCTGCGGCGCACGCCGCCCGATCCGATGCTCCCGACGCGCGTCGACGCGCCGGGCACCGCCCCCAGAGCGACCGCGTTGCCGCACGCCTGACGCGCGGCCGTCGGCGCGCGGCGCGGCGGCGGACGGTCAGTCGACCGTCAGCACGATCTTGCCGGTGTGGGTGCTCGACTCGAGCAGCGTGTGCGCCTGTGCCGCCTGCGCGAGCGGGAAGGTGCGATGGATCACCGGTCGCACGCGGCCGGCCGCGATCAGCGGCCACACCTCGCGTTCGAGCGCACGCGCGATCGCGGCCTTGTACTCGACGCTGCGCGGCCGCAGCGTCGATGCCGTGAGCGTGAGGCGCTTGTAGAGCACCTCGGCCAGGTCGAGCGTCGTGCGCGTGCCGCCGAGAAACGCGATCAGCGACAGCCGCCCGTCGACCGCGAGCGCCTTGATCTCGCGCGGCACGTAGTCGCCGCCCACCATGTCGAGGATCACGTCGACGCCGCGCCCGTCGGTGGCGGCTCGCACGATCTCGACGAAGTCCTCGGTGCGGTAGTTGATGCCGCGCTCGGCGCCGAGCGCCTCGCACGCGCGGCACTTGTCGTCCGTGCCGGCCGTCACGAACACGCGGTGCCCGCGCGCGGCGGCGATCTGGATCGCGGTGGTGCCGATGCCGCTGGCGCCGCCCTGGACGAGCAGCGTCTCGCCGGGCGCCAGCCGACCGCGGTCGAAGACGTTGATCCAGACCGTGAAGCAGGTCTCCGGCAGCGCGGCGGCCTCGATCATCGACAGCCCCGCCGGGATGGGCAGGCACTGCGGCGCAGGCGTCGTGCAGTAGCCGGCGTAGCCGCCCCCGGGGGTCAGCGCGCAGACCGCGTCGCCGATGGCGAGCCCGGTCACGTCCGCGCCGACCGCGGCGATCGTGCCGGCCACCTCGAGCCCCGGCAGGTCCGACACCCCCGGCGGCAGCGGATACAGCCCCTGGCGCTGCATGACGTCGGGGCGGTTGACGCCGGCGGCCACGACGCGGATCAGCACTTCGCCGCCGCGCGGCACCGGCAGCGCACGGGTCACCGGCTTCAGCACCTCCGGGCCGCCGGGGGTCTCGATCTCGACGGCGGGCATCGATGCGGGCAGGGCGGTCATGGCGCGAGCGGTCCGGCGGAGGCAGAGGGGGCGCAGTGTACGGAGCGCCTCGGCGCGCGTCGTGCGATCGCGTCGCCGTCGGCCAGCGCGCGCCCGAGGTCCGCGAGGCTCGCGAGGTTGTGCACCGGCAGCAGCGCGTCGACGTGCGGCTGCATCGCACGCGGGCCCGACGCGATCGCGCGGAAACCGTCGTGGCGCAGCAGCGGGTTGAGCCACAGCAGCCGGTGACACGACTTGTGCAGCCGCTCCATCGCGGCCGCGAGCACGCCGGTGTCGGCGCGGTCGAGCCCGTCGGTGATCAGCAGCACCACCGCACGCGCGCCGAGCACGCGGCGCGACCAGCGCAGGTTGAACTCGGCGAGCGCCGCGCCGATGCGCGTGCCGCCGGCCCAGTCGACCGCCACGCGCGTGGCGGCGTCGACGGCGACGTCGACGTCGCGGTGCCGCAGCGCGTGCGTGATGCGCGTGAGGCGTGTGCCGAAGACGAAGGTGTCGACGTGGCCGCGGGCGTCGGTGAGCGCGTGCGCGAAGTGCAGGAACAGCCGCGAGTAGCGCGCCATCGAGCCGGAGATGTCGCAGAGGACCACCAGCGGCGGCGGCACGAAGCGCGGCCCGCGCCGGCGCAGCACGAGTGCGTCCGGGCCCAGACGCAGCGATGCACGCAGCGAGTCGCGCAGGTCGATGCGCGGGCCGCGCGCATCGGGGCGCAGGCGGCGTGTCCGCACCTCGGCCACCGGCAGCCGCAGCGCGGCGATGCAGTGCTTCGCGGCGTCGGCCTCGGCGGTGGTCATGCTGCCGAAGTCGGCATGGCGCAGGCGCTCGCGTGCCGAATGCGTGCCGGTCGCGTCGATGTCCGGCGCGCGCGGCGGCGACGCGACATCGACCGCGGTGCGCAGGCGCGCGGGCGCGAGCGCTTCGAGGCGCCGCGGCAGCGCGGCCGGTCGCGGCGCGTCGGCGGCTTCGAGCACGCCCGGGGCCAGCGTCGCGAGCGCGTGCTCCAGCCGACGCGGGTCGCGCCAGTACGCGTCGAACGCATGGTCGAACACGGCGCGGCGCTCGTGCCGGTCGACGAACAGGGCCGCCAGCGTCGCACGGAAGTCGCGCCGGTCGCGCACGCCGACGATCTGCAGCGCGCGCAGCGCGTCGACGACGCGGTCCGGTCCGACGGGCAGCCCGGCGGTCCGCAGCACGCGGGCGAACTGGACGACGTGGTCGGTCAGGTGCCCACCGACCGATGCGGTCGCCGGGTCAGCGGGCGGGCGCAAGGTCGGCGCGCGCGGAATCGAGCAGGCGCGCGCCGGCGGCGCCGCGGATGCGGGCGATGTCGTCCTGGTACTTCAGCAGCACGCCGAGCGTGCGATCGACGACGTCGGCATCGAGCGTGGTGCGATCGAGTTCCACCAGCGCGTTCGCCCAGTCGATCGTCTCGGCCACGCCCGGGGCCTTGAACAGGTCCTGACCGCGCAACGCCTGCACGAACGCGACCACCGCGTCGGCGAGGTGCTCGGCCGCGCGCGGCACCTTGCGCCCGACGATCGCGCGCTCGCGCGCCGCATCGGGGTAGTCGACCCAGTGGTACAGGCAGCGGCGCTTCAGCGCGTCGTGGATCTCGCGCGTGCGGTTGGAGGTGATCACGACGATCGGCGGCTCGGGGGCGCGGATCGTGCCGAGCTCGGGAACGGTGATCTGGAAGTCGGACAGCACCTCGAGCAGATAGGCCTCGAACGGCTCGTCGGTGCGGTCGAGTTCGTCGATCAGCAGCACCGGCGCGCGCCCCGGCGTGCCCTGCAGCGCCTGCAGCAGCGGGCGGCGGATCAGGAAGGCGTCCGAGAACAGGTCGCGTGCGAGGGTGTCGCGGTCCGCGGTGCCGGCCACTTCGGCCAGCCGGATCTCGAGCATCTGGCGCGCCGTGTTCCATTCGTACACGGCCGACGCGACATCGAGACCCTCGTAGCACTGCAGCCGGATCAGCGGCCGGTCGAGCACCCGCGCAAGCACCCGGGCGATCTCGGTCTTGCCGACGCCAGCTTCGCCCTCCAGCAGCATCGGGCGCGCCAGACGCAGGGCGAGGAACAGGCTCGTCGCGAGGTCGCGGTCGGCCAGGTAGTCGCCGTCGGCGAGCAGCGCGGCGGTCGCGTCGATGGTGTCGGGCAGGGGCGGGGGCGGTGTCACGGCGCGGTCGAAGGTAGCCGTCGCGTCGCGTCGCGCCAACCGGCGCCCGGTCCGTGGGGCGGCCGCAGGGCGTGGCAGACTCGATGCGATCGGCATTCCCCGCGCCGCGCGAAGGAGCTCCTCCCATGCAAACCCGACCGCTCGGCCGCAGCGGCCTGCAGGTGTCGCCGCTGTGCCTCGGCACGATGATGTTCGGCGACCGGACCGATCTCGACGAGGCGAAGCGCATCGTCGACTCGGCGCGCGATCACGGCGTCAACTGGATCGACACCGCCGACGTCTACGCGAAGGGGGAGTCCGAACGGATCACCGGGCGACTGATCGCGCAGGACCGTGACCGCTGGGTGCTCGCGACCAAGGTCGGCAACGCGATGGGCGACGCCCCGATGCAGGGCGGGCTGTCGCGGCGCTGGATCCACACCGCGATCGACGCGAGCCTGCAGCGCCTGGGCGTCGATCATGTCGACGTGTACTACCTGCACTTCGACGATGTCGCAGTGCCGCTCGAGGAAACCGTCGACGCCATCGGCGACGTGATCCGCGCCGGCAAGGCCCTGCATTTCGGTCTGTCGAACTTTCGCGGCTGGCGCATCGCCGAGGTCATGCATCTGTGCCGTACCACCGGCACGCCGAAGCCGGTGGTGCTGCAGCCCTACTACAACGCGATGAACCGCATGCCCGAAGTCGAACTGCTGCCGGCGTGCGATCACTACGGCATCGGCGTCAATCCCTACAGCCCGCTTGCGCGCGGGGTGCTCACCGGCAAGTACACGCCGGGCAGCGAACCGCCGGCCGATTCGCGCGCCGGGCGCAAGGACAAGCGCATGATGGAAACCGAATTCCGCGCCGAGTCGTTGCTGATCGCGCAGAAGATCGCGGCGCATGCGGCCACGCGCGGACTCACGCCCGGCCAGTTCGCCATCGCGTGGGTGCTCGCCAATCGCATCGTCTCGAGCGTGATCGGCGGACCGCGCACGCTCGAGCAATGGAACGACTACTACGCGGCGCTCGACTATCGCTGGCAGGAGGACGACGAGGCGCTCGTCGATTCACTCGTGGCGCCGGGTCATCCGTCGACGCCGGGTTATTCGGATCCGCGCTATCCCTTCTTCGGCCGGCGCCTCGGCTGACCGGCGTCGGTCGACGCCCGTGCGCCGGCATCACGCCGGTGGCGCGAGCGCCGCGAGTGCCTCGCGCCACCGGTCCGGGACCGGCACCGGCCGGTGGGTTGCCGCATCGACGGTGACATGCACGAAATGGCCGACCGCCGCCGTCGAGTCGGCATCGGCCGCGAACACGCCGAGTTGCCAGACGATGCTGGTCGAACCGATCCGCGTCACGGCCAGGCCGATGTCGATCAGCTGCGGAAAGGCCAGCGCCGCAAAATAGTTGCAGCGGGTTTCGACGACCAGTCCGATCACCGGCCCGTGACGCAGGTCCAGCAGTTCGCGCGCCAGCATCCAGCGATTCACCACGGTGTCGAACCACTGATAGTGGACGACATTGTTGACATGGCCGTAGACATCGTTGTCGGCCCAGCGCGTGGCAATGCGCTCGAATTGCGCGAAGCCGCTGCGCGCAAGCGGAACGGGGCGTTGCATCGGCGGATCTCCTTTCTGACGGTGCGGCTGTCGCGACATGGCGACAGGGGTAGCGAAAAACTCGTTGACAATTGCCGGCGACGGCAAAAGACTCCGCCCCGGTTTCACCGGACGGAAATGAAGCGATACCTTCCGGGATTCCTGCAGGCGATCGCCCTTTGCCAGGGTCGGTTGCATTCGTCCAGACGCATCTTCACCGGAGGTTGTCACTTTCCATGGCCACGTATCTGGAACTCAAGGCACAGGCACAGAAACTCCTCGAACAGGCCGAGGAAATGCGCAAGCAGGAGCACGCCGAGGCGATCGCCCAGGTGCGCGCGATGATCAAGGAACACGGCCTCACCGCGTCCGATCTCGGTTTCGCGGCGGGGGGGGCCATGCGCCGACGCTCGGGCGGCAAGGGCAGCGTTCCGCCCAAGTACCGCAATGTCGACGGCAGCACCTGGTCGGGCCGCGGGCGCAAGCCGGGCTGGATCCAGGCCGCGATCGATGCCGGCCGCTCGATGGACGAGTTCCTGATCTGAGATTCGTCGCCTCGACCCGCCAACGCCGCCCACGGGCGGCGGTGGCGTGGGTGCCCGGCCCGGCGGTCTTCAGTGGACCCCCGGGTCGTCGGTGACGTCGGTCGCGCGCCGCATCCGGCGCCAGTCGATCGCGGCCAGGCCTGCGATCACGATCACCGCCATGCCGACCAGCGTGACGTGGTCGGGAAAGTCGCCGAACGCGAGCCACGCGAGGCCGGTCGACCACAGCAGCTGGGTGTAGACGAACGGCGCCAGCGCCGTCGGCGACGCGTGCTCCACCGCGCGGATCAGGCTCCAGTGGCCGGTCGCGCCCATCATCCCCATGCCGATCATCACCGCCGCCTGCGCGGGCGTCGGGGCCTGCCAGGTCCACGGCAGCAGCAACGACGTGACGCCGGTGCCGACCATCGCCGTCCAGAACAGCGACGCGACCGGGTTCTCGCGCCCGGCGAGCTTGCGCGTCGCGACCTGGTAGCCGCTGAAGCACAGGGCCACCGCAAGCGGGAACACGGCGCCGGGCGTGAACACCTGGCCGCCGGGGCGCACGATCACCACGACCCCCGCGAAGCCGGTCAGCACCGCGATCCACTGGCGCGGCGTCACGCGTTCGTGCAGCAGCCATCCCGACAGCAGCGTCACCAGCACCGGTCCGACGAAGTTGATCGCGGTCGCCTCGGCGAGCGGCAGGTGCTGCAGCGCCAGGTAGAAGAAGCCGGTGCAGCCGAGCAGCAGCAGGCCGCGCAGTGCCTGCAGCGCCGGGCGGCGGGTGCGCACCAGGTCGAGCTTCAGCCGCGGCCCGAGCAGCACCGCCATGAACGCGAGGTGAGACGCGTAGCGCGCCCAGACCAGCGGGCCCACCGGGTAGCCCTGCCGCACCACCCACTTCGCGCACGCGTCCATCGACGAGAACATGAAGACGGCGAACACGATCCGCGCGACGCCGCGCAGGAAGTGGCGCGGGGACGTCGGCAGCGACGACGCGGTCAGGGCAGCGGCCGGCCGGCGTCGGGTGGCAGCACCCCGCGGCCGGCGAACACCGCGCGTGCGCCGAGCGAGGCCTCGACCCGCAGCGCCTCGTTCCACTTGGCCATGCGCTCGGAGCGCGCGAACGCGCCGACCTTCAGCTGCCCGGCATCCCAGCCGGTGGCCAGATGCACGATCGTCGTGTCCTCGGTCTCGCCCGAGCGCGCCGAGACGATCGTGCCGAAGCCGGCCGCCTGCCCGGCGCGGCACGCGGCGAGCGTCTCGGTGACGGTGCCCGCCTGGTTCGGCTTCACCAGCACCGCGTTGACGGCGCGGTCGCGCGCGGCGCCGCGGACCCGGTCGGCGCTGGTGACGAGGTAGTCGTCACCGATCACCTGCACGCGGTGGCCGACGGCGGCGGTGAAGCGCTGCAGGCCGACGGGATCGTCCTCGGCCAGCGGATCCTCGATCGACGCGATCGGGTAGCGGCGGCACCAGCCGACCAGCAGGTCGATCATCGCGTCGGTGTCGAGCACCCGCTGCTCGAGACCCAGCGTGTAGCGCCCGTCCCGGCCGAACTCGGAGGCGGCGATGTCCAGCGAGATCGCGACGTCGTCGCCCGGCACGAACCCGGCCCGCTCGATCGCGCGCACCAGCAGCCCGAGCGCTTCCTCGTTCGAGTCGAACACCGGCCAGAAGCCGCCCTCGTCGGCCACGCCGGCCGCCTTGCCCGACTCGGCCATCAGCGCGCCGGCCGCGCGATAGACCTCGGCGGTGTGGTCGAGCGCCTGCGCGAACGACGTCGCCCCGACGGCCATGACCATGAAGTCCTGGATGTCGACGCGCCGCCCGGCGTGGGCCCCGCCACCGAAGATCTGGATTTCCGGCAGCGGCAGCCGCACCGGCGCGTCCTGCGCGCACCACGCGTACAGCGGCATGCCGGCGGCCGCCGCCGCAGCGTGCAGCACGGCCATCGACACCGCGATCGTCGCGTTGCCGCCGAGGCGTGCCTTCTGCGCCGTGCCGTCGAGCGCGATCAGGGCCGCGTCGACGCCGGCCTGGTCGTCGGCGCGCAGGCCGGCGAGCGCGCGTGCGATCTCGCCGTTCACGTGCGCGACCGCGTGGGTCACGTCGAAGCCGCCGAAGGCTTCGCCACCGTCGCGCAGGTCGATGGCCTCGTGGCGCCCGCGCGAGGCCCCGGCCGGCGCGATCGCGCGACCGGTCGGGCCGCCGCGCAGCTGCACCTCGGCCTCGACCGTCGGGCGGCCGCGCGAGTCCCACACGCGGCGACCGCGGACCTGATCGATGACGAAACTCATGCGTCGGCACTCCGGGGATGGGCGACTTCGGCGCGCCACAGCTCGCGCACGTCGGTCAGGCGGTCGACCGGATCGCGCAGCAGGCGTCGGGCGACGCGGCGCACGCGGTCGCGGTCGACCTCGGTGGTGATGTACTCGACCGGCGACTTGCCGTCGACGCGCGCGAGGAACAGTCCCGGCAGCAGATGCGCCACGCGCGCCTCGAGCGGTGCACGCGGCTCCCAGTCGACGCGTTCGAAGTACGTGCCCGACAGCGCCGCGAAGCTGTCGAGATAGCGTGCCCACCAGCGCGGGCGCCACACGCACTTCAGCAGCAGATGGTTCAGGCAGAACGCCAGATCGAAGGCCGGGTCGCCGTACCACGCGCACTCGGCGTCGAGGAACACCGGCCCGCGCGGACCGACCAGGATGTTCTTCGGGCTCACGTCGCCGTGCACGAGCGCGCGCCGCGTGCTGCCGGTGACACCGATCAGCGTCTGCAGCCGGTCGGCGAGATCCGGATGCACCTGCGCCGTCGCGGCGAGGTAGGGCTCCAGCCGGATCGGAAAGAAGATGTGGTCGGTCGCGAAGCGCGCCGCGAGGTCCGGGCGGTTCGCGGTGGCGCCGTGGATGCGTGCGAGGCGCTGGCCGACCGCACGCGCCACCATCGGGTCGATCGCGCCGTCGCGCAGCTGGCTCTTCCAGACCGGATGGTCGGCCGGGTCGAGCCACTGCATCGCGAAGCAGCCGGTCTCGCGGTCCTCGCCGAGGATCGCCGGCACCGCATCGGGCACGACCTCGGCCGCGACGCGCATCCACTCGACTTCCCAGCGGTTGCGCTCGGTCGGGGCTTCCCAGTGCGCGGCGACCTTCAGGGTCGGCAGCGCGCGCTTCACGCACACGCGGCGCTCGCCGATGCGCGCGACGAAGATGTCCGACGACACACCGCCATCGAGCGGCGTCAGCGTGAACGCGGCACCGGGGGCGACGAGCCCCATGCGCTCGAGCGCAGGGCGAAAGTCGGCGGCGGCGTCGGACATGCGAAGGGCGGGGCAAGGGACGCGGCGACCCATGCGCCAGCGCCTGCCGACGGTAGCACGCGCTCTCGCCGACGCGCCCGGCGGGCGCCGCAGCTTGCGGCACCATCGGCGCATGACCACCGCGGCGTTCGTCCTCGCGCTCGACCAGGGCACCACCAGCTCGCGCGCGCTCGTGTTCGACGCGCAGCGGCGCGTGCTGGGGCGGGCGCAGCGCGAAGTGCCGCAGCACTATCCGCAACCGGGGCAGGTCGAGCACGACCCCGAAGTGCTGTGGGCGACGCAGCTCGCGGCCGCGCGTGCCGCGCTTGGCGCCGCCGGCGTCGCCGCGTCCGACCTCGCGGCGATCGGCGTGACCAACCAGCGCGAGACCACGGTGCTGTGGGACCGCGCGACCGGCGCGCCGCTCGCGCCCGCGATCGTGTGGCAGGACCGGCGCACCGCCGACGTCTGCGCCGCGCTGCAGGCCGCCGGTGCCGAGGCCGACGTGACCGCGCGGACCGGACTCGTGCTCGACCCGTACTTCTCGGCGACCAAGCTCGCGTGGCTGCTGGACCGCATCCCCGGGGCCCGGGCGCGCGCCGCGCGCGGCGAACTGGCGGCCGGCACGGTCGACACGTGGCTGATCTGGAAGCTCACCGGCGGTGCGGTGCACGCCACCGATGTCACCAACGCGTCGCGCACGCTGCTGATGGACCTGACGCAGCAGCGTTGGGACGACGCGCTGCTCGCGCGCTTCGACGTGCCGCGGGCGGTGTTGCCGACCATCGTCGCGTCGAGCGGCGTCGTCGGGCATGCGCGCGTCGAGCACTTCGGGGCGGTGGTGCCGATCGCCGGGATCGCGGGCGACCAGCAGGCGGCGCTCTTCGGCCAGCGCTGCACCCGGCCGGGCGAGGCCAAGAACACGATCGGCACCGGCGGCTTCCTGCTGCTGCACACCGGCGACGCGCCGGTCGTGTCCCGGCACCGGCTGCTGTCGACGACCGCGGCGGTCGCGCCCGGCCGTCCGCCCGGCTACGCGCTCGAAGGCAGCGTGTTCGTCGCCGGGGCCGCGGTGCAGTGGCTGCGCGACGGCCTGGGTCTGGTCGATCGTGCCGACGCGATCGAGGCGCTGGCGGCGTCGGTCCCCGACAGCGGCGGCGTGCATCTGGTGCCGGCGTTCACTGGGCTGGGCGCGCCGCACTGGGACGCCGATGCGCGCGGCCTGATCTGCGGACTCACCCGCGGCACGACCCGGGCGCACATCGCGCGCGCCGCGCTTGACGCGATCGCGCAGCAGACCGCCGACGTCGTCGACGCGATGCGCGCCGATGCGGGTCTCGCGCTCGCACGGCTGCGCGTCGACGGTGGCGCGACACGCAACGACCTGCTGCTGCAGATCCACGCCGACCTGCTGCAGGTGCCCGTGGTGCGCGCGGCCGAGGCCGAGTCGACCGCGGTCGGCGCTGCGCTGCTCGCGGGCCTCGGCGTGGGACTGTGGCGCGACGAGGCCGCGCTCGACGCGGAGGAGGCGTGCGCAGGCGACGTGTTCGAGCCGAGGATCGCGGCGTCGGTCGCGGCGCAGGCCCGCGCGCGCTGGGCCGACGCGGTCCGTCGCGCGCGCGGCTGAGGCCCCACGCGCCGCGCGCGCCGGAGCCCGACGCTCAGCAGGGGTTGGCGATCAGCAGTTGCGGCCCGAGCACTGCACGATGCGCTCGGCGCAGGTGATGGTCTCGAAGGCTGCGGCCAGCGTCTCGTCCGTGTCGCCGCCGATCTGGTTGACGATCGCGTTGTTGCACTGGTCGCGCCGCGCCAGCCAGCGCACGCCGGACACCCAGCGCACCCCGGTGCAGCCGGGCAGACCGACGCCGAAGCGCAGGCCGACCTCGTACTCGGCGCAGAACAGCCCGCGGTGCTGCACCCACGTGTCGATCAGCATCTCGCCGTTTCGCGCGAGCCAGCCGCTGCCGCGGTTGCGGCCGAAGTCGAACTCGAGGCGCTGATGCCGGCCGTCGGGCGTGATCGACACCGACGGGCGCGCGGGGGCCAGATTGGTCTTCCAGCCGGGCACGTCGACCCGCGGCCGTCCGCCGCGGCCGTCCGTGCTCTCGGCGAACGGATCGGCGTGCACCGCGGTCGCGGCGACGCTCAGCGCGGACAGGACGGCGACGGCGACGAAGTGACGCAAGCGGAACTCCCGGGACGCGCGAGGCAGGCGCTTCGATCGTAGCGGCGCGCGACTCCGATCCGCGATCCGCGCATCGCGTCGGTGGCCGGTGTCGCGCACACCCGGCGCGCCGGATCCTCGCCGCAGGTGCTACGGTCCGCAGCTGCTCACGGATCGTCACCGCATGAATGCCTGCCTGCCCGCGTCGCGTCGCGCGACGTTCGTCCGCCTGCGTCACCGCGCGATGCGCGGTCGCGAGTCGCCGCTCGCCGTGGCACCGATGCGCGCGAGCGCCGCGTGAGCCCACCGGCCATGCCGACGTCGATCCTCGAGCGCGACACGCTGAACGCGTTCACGCGCCACACCCACGTCGCGCTCGACGGCGCGGCCGACGGTCCGCTCGCCGGCATGACGTTCGGCGCGAAGGACCTCTACGACATCGCCGGCGCGCGCACCGGATTCGGCAGCCCCGACTGGTGGCGCACGCACGCGCCGGCGACGCGCACCGCATCGGCGGTGCAGCGGCTGCTCGATGCCGGCGCGACGCTCGTCGGGCGCACGCACACCGACGAGGTCGCGTGGTCGATCCTCGGCGAGAACGCGCACTACGGCACGCCGGTGAACGTCGCCGCGCCCGGACGCATCCCGGGCGGATCGTCGAGCGGATCGGCCGCGGCCGTCGCCGGCGGGCTGGTCGACTTCGCGCTCGGCTCCGACACCGGCGGCTCGGTGCGACTGCCGGCGAGCTTCTGCGGGCTGTACGGCATGCGTCCGACGCACGGCCGCATCGCGCTGGACGGCGCGTGCGCGCTTGCGCCGAGTTTCGACACCGTCGGCTGGTTCGCGCGTGACCCCGAGACCTTCGAGCGCGTCGGTCAGGTGCTGCTCGGCGATCGGACCGAGCCCGGGATGCCCGGGCCGCTGTTTGTCGCGACCGATCTGTTCGAGGCGTGCGGCGACGCGGTCGTCGGCGCGCTCGCGGGCGCGCTGTCGCTGGTGTCGCGCGCGATCCCGGGGCGCACCGATCTCGCGCTCGCGCCCGAGGGGGCGGCGTCGCTCGCCGCGGACTTTCGCGTGCTGCAGGCGGCCGAGGTGCTGGCCGAGCACGGCGCCTGGGTCGATGCCACGCAGCCGGAACTGGGGCCGGGGGTGCGCGAGCGCTTCGCGTTCGCGCGGACCGTCACGCCAGCGCAGGTGGCCGACGCGACCGCGCGGCGCGAGGCGTTTCGCGCGCGCCTCCACGCACTGCTGGCCGGCGGCGGCGTGATCACGCTGCCGAGCGCGCCGGGCATCGCGCTGCCGCGGGGCGCCGCCGCGGCCGAGACCGAAGCGTTTCGTCAGCAGTGCATGGCGCTGACGTCGCCGGCCGGACTCGCCGGCCTGCCGCAGGTCACGCTGCCGTTCGGCACGCTCGACGGCTGTCCGATCGGCCTGTCGCTCGTCGCGGGCCCGGGCCGCGACGGCCTGCTGCTCGCGCTGGCGGCGGCGCTGCGCATCGCGGTGCTGTGACCGCGGCGTCGCGCGCGACCGAAGCGTTCAGGTGCCGCAGAGCGAGCAGTTCATCCCGCGGCACACGTGCAGCACCGAGCTGCGCGACGCACCGGGATTGGTGCCGGGTCCGGTGACTGGCGCACCGGTGAGCGTTTCCTGCTGCGAGGTCGGTCGCCACGCGTCGACGCGTCGCAGCATCGGGCGGCCGGTCAGCATCGGCGCGGCGGTCATCGGCAGCGCGCAGTAGCGGCACGCGATCTCGGAGTACAGCTTCGCGGCCGACAGCATGGTCTCGAAGATGCCTTCGCAATGCGGGCACTGGAAGTCGTGCAGGGGCATGGCAGGGTCCTGTCGATGAGGCGAAGCGATCACACGACGCGGGCGCGAGAAAAAGTCCGCGGCGCCGACACCTGGGGAACGGGCGGCGCCGCGGTTCGCGTCAACCGTCAGTGCCGACCGAAGAACGGCCCCTGGTTCAGCATGCCCTTCGGCGTGATGTCCTGATCGAAGATCGACAGCGGGATCGACAGCGTGCACACGCAGTTGGGGATGTCGACGATGCCGCCGATGCGACCCTCGACCGGCGCGGCGGTCAGCAGCATGTAGGCCTGCTCGCCGGTGAAGCCGAAGTTCTGCAGGTACGTGATCGCCTTCAGGCAGGCCTGGCGGTACGCGACGGTCGCGTCCATGTAGTAGTTCTTGCCGTTCTCGACGCTGATCCCCTCGAAGGTGATGTACTGGTCGTAGCGCGGCTTGGTCGGGCTGGGCAGGAAGATCGGCGCGGTCACGTTGTACTTGGCCATGCCGCCCTTGATCAGGTCGAAGCCGATGTGCGTCGCGCCGTCCATCTCGATCGCGCCGCAGAACGCGATCTCGCCGTCGCCCTGCGAGAAGTGCAGGTCGCCCATCGAGTAGCCCGCGCCCTTCACGTACACCGGGAAGAAGATGCGCGTGCCGATCGACAGGTCCTTGATGTCGGTGTTGCCGCCGTGCTCGCGCGGCGGCACGGTGCGCGCGGCTTCCTTCGCCATCGCGTCGAACTTCGGTCCCTTCACGCCGCGCAGCACGGCCGTCGACGGCTCGGGCGGCTTGGCCAGACCGACGCGGGCGAGCGGTGCCTCGCGCTTGTTCCACTCGGCCAGCAGTTCGGCCGACGGCAGGCAACCCATCAGGCCCGGATGCGTGAGGCCGGCGATGCGCACGCCGGGGATGTGGCGCGACGTCGCGTAGATGCCGCGCAGATCCCAGATCGCCTTGGCCGCGTTGGGGAAGTAGTCGCCGAGGAAGCCGCCGCCGTTGCTCTTCGCGAACACGCCCGAGAAGCCCACCGGCGTGATCGGCTGGATGTCGAGCAGGTCGACCACGAGCAGGTCGCCCGGCTCGGCGCCTTCGATGTGGAACGGGCCGGTCAGCGGATGCGCGCGCGTGAGGTCGATGTCGCGCACGTCGGAGACGTCGTCGTTGTCGAGGATCTGCGCATCGAGGAAGTCGAGCGTCTCGATGATGATTTCCTCGCCCGGCTTGACGTTGCCGAGGAAGGGCAGTTCCGGGTGCCAGCGGTTGTGGCCGAGCTCGGCCTGTTCGGCGAGCGGCTTGCCGGGCTTGATCGTGAAGTGCTGCATGGTGTCGGCTCCTGGGAGATTCGCGGGAAGGACGAGGCGGGAACGATGGCGGTCGGGCGCGCGGGGCTCAGGTGTCGAACGGCGGATAGGCGTGCGCGAGACAGCCGCCCTGCCAGCCGCCGTTGACCGTGTCGTCCTTGATCTGCTTGCAGACCTCGGTGCGCCATTGCGCCGTCTCGATCACGGTGCCGTCCGGCAGCACGCCGCCTTCGGCGACCACGCGACACAGGCAGACCGGGCAGGTCTGCGTCGAGGGGGCGGGTCGACCACGGCCGGCATCGGTGAAGCCGTCGTGGCCCATCCGGTTGTATTGCATGTTCCCGAGCATCGGGTGGGCTCCTTGTGGTGCGGCGCGCGTCCGGGCTGGAAGCGGTCGGGCGGCGCGGACGCGGGCGCCGCCGACGGATCGGGGGCGGATCGGTCAGACGGAGAGGAACTGGCGGATGCGTGCCGCGTCGATGTTCGAGCGGTCGGACTCGTGCACGAAGCGCCCGCCCTCGATCACGAACAGCCGGTCGGCGACGTCGAGCGCGAAGCTCAGCACCTGCTCCGAGACGACGATCGTGATCTCGCGCAGCTTGCGGATCTCGTTCAGCGCGCGCGCGATGTCCTTGATGATCGACGGCTGGATGCCTTCGGTCGGCTCGTCGAGCAGCAGCACCTTCGGATCGGTGACCAGTGCACGCGCGATCGCGAGCTGCTGCTGCTGCCCGCCCGACAGGTTGCCGCCCTTGCGTCGGCGCATGTCGTGCAGCACCGGGAACAGCGTGTAGATGTCGTCGGGAATCTCGCGGTGCTTCGACTGCTCGAGGCCGGTGCGGATGTTCTCCTCGACCGTCAGCGTCGGGAAGATCATCCGACCCTGCGGCACGTAGCCGATGCCGCCGGCCACGCGCCGGAAGCTCTCTTCCTTCGTCAGGTCGCGCCCGTCGACGCTGACCGCGCCGCCGCGGGCCGGCAGGATGCCGATCAGCGCCTTGAACAGCGTCGTCTTGCCCATCCCGTTGCGGCCCATCACCGCCACGGTCTCGTTGCGGCGGGCCTCGAAACTGATGCCGTGCAGCGCCTGGCTCTGGCCGTAGCTCACCACGAGGTTGTCGACGTTCAGCATGGTCGGGCTCCGTGTCGGTCAGTGACCGAGATAGACGTCGATGACGCGTTCGTCGGCCTGCACCTTGTCCATCGGACCTTCGGCGAGGATCTTTCCCTGGTGCATGACCGTGACCTTCGTGGCGATCTTCTTCACGAAGTCCATGTCGTGCTCGATGACGATCATCGAGCGCCGCTGACGGATGCGGTCGAGCAGCTCGGCGGTCAGCTCGCGCTCGCGCACGCTCATGCCGGCGATGGGTTCGTCGAGCATCAGCAGCTCCGGCTCCTGCATCAGCAGCATGCCGATCTCGAGCCACTGCTTCTGTCCGTGCGACAGCAGCCCCGCCTCCATCGGCAGCGCGTCCTGCAGACCGATCTCGACGGCGACCTGCTCGATGCGCTCGCGCACGTCGGGGGTGCAGGCGAAGGCCAGTGCACCGAACACGCCGCGGCCGCGCGGGAAGCTGACCTCGAGGTTCTTGAACACCGTCAGGTTCTCGTAGATCGACGGCGTCTGGAACTTGCGGCCGATGCCGGCGCGCACGATCTCGTGCTCCGGCAGGCTCGTCATCTCGCGGTTCTTGAACTTGATCGATCCGTTCGACGCGCGCGTCCGGCCGCAGATCAGGTCGAGCAGCGTGGTCTTGCCGGCGCCGTTGGGGCCGATGATCACGCGCAGCTCGCCGCGGTCGACGTACAGCGTGAGGGCGTCGATCGCCTTGAAGCCGTCGAAGGCCACGGTCAGGTCCTCGACCGCCAGCACGAAGTCGGTGTTGCTGCCCATCGTCATGGTGCGTGCTCCGGGTGCGGGGGACGGGATCAGGCGCGGCCCGGCGCGACCGCCGGGTCGGCGGCCGGCGCGGCGACCGCTGCGGGGCGCTTCGCGGCGAAGCGGCGATCGATACGCGGCTGCACGTGCTTGTTCCAGACACCGGCCAAGCCGTCCGGGAAGGCCATCACGACACCGATGAAGAGCCCCGCCATGCAGAACAGCCACAGGTCCGGGAAGCTCTCGGAGAAGTACGTCTTGCCGAAGTTGACGAGCAGCGTCCCGTAGACCGCGCCGACGAGCGACATGCGCCCGCCCACCGCCGCGAAGATCACCATCTCGATCGACGGCACGATGCCGACGAACGACGGGCTCATGAAGCCGACCTGCAGCGCGAACATCGCGCCGCCGATGCCGCACAGCATCGCCGCGAGGCAGAACACGAAGATGCGGAAGTTGGCGACGTCGTAGCCGGAGAACCGCACGCGGTCCTCCTTGTCGCGCATCGCCAGCAGCAGCGTGCCGAGCTTGGAGCGCTGGATGCGGCGGCACACGAGGATCGCCGCGAACAGCAGCCCGGCGTTGACGTAGTAGAGGATGTAGCGCGCGCTGTCGGTGCGGATGTCCCAGCCCAGCATCGTCTTCAGGTCGGTGATGCCGTTGACGCCGCCGGTGTAGCCCTGCTGGCCGACGATCAGCACCATCAGCACCAGCGCGACCGCCTGCGTGATGATCGCGAAGTACACGCCGCCGACGCGTCGCTTGAACATCGCGAAGCCGATCACGAAGGCCAGCAGCACCGGCACCGCGACCACCGCGATCAGCGCGAGCGGCAGACTGTGAAAGGGCTTCCACCAGAACGGCAGCGCGGTGAGCTGATTCCAGTCCATGAAGTCCGGGATGCCCGGCGTCGACTGGATCTTCGTGCTCTCGGGGTCGGACGCCTCGAGCTTCAGGAACATCGCCATCATGTAGCCGCCGAGGCCGAAGAACACGCCCTGGCCCAGGCTCAGCACGCCGCCCCAGCCCCACAGCATCACCAGCCCGACGGCGACGAAGGCGTAGGTCAGGTACTTGCCGATGAGGTTGAGCCGGAAGATGTCGAACACGAGCGGCATCACGGCGAAGACGACGACGGCGAGGATCAGGATCGATCCGATGCCTTCCGGCAGCAGGCGGGCCCTGGGGTTGGCGGTGTTCACGGTGGGGATCTCCGACGCGAGGCGAAGCGGTGGGACGGTGGCTCGTGCAGCCCGGGCGCTCTAGCGGCGCACCTTGGCGGCGAACAGCCCCTGCGGCCGGATCATCAGGATGGTGATGATCGTGAGCAGCGTGAGCACCTTCGCCATCGAGCCGGTCATGAAGAACTCGGACACGGACTGGGTCTGGGCGATGCCGAAGGCCGACGCCACCGTGCCCAGCAGGCTCGCCGCACCGCCGAAGGTCACGACCAGGAAGGCGTCGACGATGTACAGCGAGCCGCTGGTCGGACCGGTCGAGCCGATCGTCGTGAACGCGGCGCCGGCGATCCCGGCGATGCCGCAGCCGATCGCGAAGGTCGCGCGGTCGGTCTTCTTGGTGTCGATGCCGATGGCGTTGGCCATCGTGCGGTTGGCGACCGTCGCGCGCACCCGCAGACCCCAGCGCGAGCGGTACAGCAGCAGGAACACGCCACCGGTCACGCACGCGGTGAGGCCCATCACGAACAGGCCGTTGATCGGGATGTCGAGACCTTCGGCCGGTGCCCACGAGCCGAGCAGCCAGTCGGGCAGCGTCGGGCTCACCTCCTTCGCACCGAAGGTCGAACGGAAGATCTGCTGCATGCCGAGGCTCATGCCCCAGGTCGCGAGCAGCGTGTCGAGCGGGCGCTTGTAGAGGTGTCGGATCAACGCCCATTCGGCGAACCAGCCGACGGCGAACGCGAGGCAGAAGGCCACCGCGATGGCGACGAAGAAGTAGTAGGGCGCGAACGCCGGCACGTGGTCGTGCACGAGCGTCGACACCAGGAAGATGGTGTACGAGCCGATCGTCATGAACTCGCCGTGGGCCATGTTGATCACGCCCATCTGGCCGAAGATGATCGCGAGCCCGAGGCCCATCAGCAGCAGCAC
>JALORJ010000093.1 GCA_025459035.1 Burkholderiales bacterium | reverse complement strand
GGCCGTATCCAGCCCGACCCGCCGGACCGCAAGCGCGGCGGCAACTGCTACGCCTGTCATCAGCTGGCCCCCGGCGAGGTCGCGGCGGGCAACCTCGGGCCGTCGTTGACCGGGTACGGACGCCTGCACGGCACGTCGCCCGAAGCGGTGCGCTTCACCTACGAAAAGGTCTGGAACGCGCAGGCGTGGTTTGCGTGCTCGTCGATGCCGCGCTTCGGGCACCACGGCTGGCTCACGCCGGAGGAGGTGGCGCAGGCGGTGGGCTTCCTGCTCGACCCGGAGTCGCCGGTCAACCGAGCCTCACCGCCGAAATGAACACGCCGCACCGGTCACCCGGTGCGGCGCGCAGGGTCGCGACAGCGTGGACGGTCAGCCGCGACGCGAGCGGCGACGGGCGACGAGGCCCAGTCCGGCCAGGCCGACGCCCAGCATCGCGTATGTACCGGGCTCGGGCACGGGTGGCTGGAAGCCGTCGATGCCCTTGATCTGCATGCCGAGCTGGGACTGTCCCGGGAACGTCCCCGTCCACAGCAGCCGGGTCTGGCCGGTCAGGGTGAAGTCGCCGGGCGCGATGTTGGACACGACGAACAGCTCGACCCCGCCGCCGGTCGCGTCGAGCGTCGGGTCGGCGAGCAGGTTGCCGTCGAGCGTCAGGTTGCGCACGTGGGTGCTGCCGTTCTGCGTCGAGCGCACGCGGAAGCCGAGCGCGTCGAGCGCACCGACATCCGGGTCGGTCCACGCGCCGCTGTAGTCGCCGATCGAGAACGTGGCGGTGTTGCCGACACGGCTCAGAGTGAAGTCGCGCCACGTGTTGTTACCGCCGGCGCTGCCCCAGTTGATCTGGCCGGCGGTGCCGACGGGGCTCGCGTTGGTGAAGTTCGGCGGGACGTGCAGCCCGGCTTCGTAGGTGCCGTTTCCGGCGTTGTTGCCGCCGCGCGTCTGCGCGACGAACACTTCGTTGGCGGGCAGCGTGACGCCGTTGTTGCTCAGGTAGGTGGTGAACGCCGGGTCCGTGGTGAAGGTGGCGGACTGGACGATCGCGGCCTGGGCGATGCCTGCAGAGCAGGCAAGCGCCACGGCCGCGCAAAGGCGGCGAAGCATCATGCGACAGGTCTCCGGTTTGTCGAGGGCGCTCGCGGCGCCGCACCGTGCGACGCCGTGAGCAACTGCCACGCCAGCGGCCTCGACCTCGTTGGAGGCGGGTCACGGTCACGCCGGCGCGTGCGTCGGCGGCCCGCGGGCCGGCCGACGCGTCGCGAGGATAGCGAGCCCCGCGCGCCGGCGTCCATCGTGCGCGCCGCAGGCGATGCGAACCGCCAGCCCGCGGCGTCCGGTCGCGACCCGCCGACCGGCACGGCGGTGCGCTCCTTCACCCCGGCGTCGGGCCGGCGGTTGATCCAGATCAGACCCGCGGCACCGTCGCACCCGTAGCGTCGACCCTGCAACGATCTGCGAGAGGCTTCGTCCGTGGTGTCCGTGACTGCAGCGATCGACCCGTCGGCCTCAGGTGTCGACCGCGACGGCATCGGCGCGTCGGCGCCCCGCGATGCCGCGACACCGCTCGTGCCGACCCATCTGCAGGTGGCCGGGCTGCAGTGCGCCGCCTGCGCGCTGCGCATCGAGGCCGCACTGCGGGCTGTCCCCGGGGTGCGCGACGCGTCGGTCAACGCCGTGACGTGCCGCGCGCAGGTCGCGAGCCCCGACCCGATCGACGCGGCGGCTCTGGTCGCCGCCGTTCGCGCGGCCGGTTACGACGCGGTGCCCGACGGCCCCGATGCCGGGCGCGCGCTGCGCCGGCGCGAGGCCCGCACGGCGCTGTGGCAGCTGTTCGTCGCGGCCTTCTGCGCGATGCAGGTGATGATGTTCGCGGCGCCCACGTGGTTCACCGCGCCGGGCGAGATCGCGCCGGACCTGCGGCGCCTGCTGCACTGGGGCAGCGCGGTGCTCGCGGTACCGGTCGTGCTGCTCGCCGCCGGCCCGTTCTTTCGCGGCGCGTGGCGCGGCCTGCGCGACCGGCGCCTGACGGCCGACCTGCCGGTCGCGATCGGGCTGGTGACCGGGTTCGTGGCCAGTGCGGGGGCTGCATTCGATCCCGGCGGCGTGTTCGGTCACGACGTCTGGTTCGACTCGCTGACGATGTTCGTCGCGCTGCTGCTCGGGTCGCGCTGGCTCGCGATGCGCGCCCGTCACCGCGCCGCCGAGGCGCTCGACGGCGCGCTCGACACACTGCCGTCGGAGGTCGTGCGCATCGGTGCCGACGGTCGCGACGAGACCGTCGCGCTCGCGGCAGCCCGCGTCGGCGACCGGCTGCGCGTGGCGCACGGCGACGCCTTCGGCGTCGATGCCGTGGTCGTGGTCGGCGACACGCACGTCGACGAGGCGTCGCTCACCGGCGAGTCGGCCGTCGCGGCGCTGCTGCGCGACGCGGCGTCGACGCGCTCCGACGCCGCCGCGGCCTCCGAGCGCTGGGTCGCGCCGTTCCTTGCCGCGGTGCTCGCGACCGCGATCGGCGCCGCGCTGCTGTGGGCGTGGCTCGATGCGTCGCGCATCGTGCCGGTGGTGGTCGCGGTGCTCGTGGTGACCTGCCCGTGCGCCCTCGCGATCGCGGTGCCGTCGGTGCAGATCGCCGCCGCCGGTGCGCTCGCGCGCCGCGGCGTGCTGCTGCGTCGGCTCGACGCGCTCGATGCGCTCGCGCGTATCGACCGGCTCGCGATCGACAAGACCGGCACGCTGACCGACGGCCTGCACGCCGGGGTCGCCGGCGTCGCGTCGCGCGCCGGCACGCGGGTCGTGCCGATCGACGTGGGCGCGTGGACCGCACGCGCCGCCGCGCTGGCGGCGTGGTCGTCGCACCCGGCGGCGGCCGCGGTGCGCGCGCTGGCCCCGCAGGCGAGCGCGCCGTGGACCGACGTGCGCGAGACGGTCGGCGCCGGGGTGTCGGGACGCGACGCGGACGGCCGCGAGTGGCGGCTCGGGCGCGCGGCGTGGGTTCGCGGCGACCGGGCGGTGGACGGACGCGCCGACGCCGGACCCGACGCGGACGACGCGCTGCGCTTCGGACCGGCCGACGGGCCGTGGCTGCGCTTCACGCTTGCCGAACGCATCCGGCCGGACGCCCGTGACGCGATCGGTGCGCTCTGCGCCGCGGGCGTGGCGGTCACGCTGCTGTCGGGCGACACCGCCGCGCGCGTCGCGCCGGTGGCCGCAGCGACGGGCATCGACACCGTCGTCGCCGCCGCGACGCCGCAGGGCAAGCTCGATACGGTGCGCGCCGCGCAGGCGCGCGGCGAGCGGGTCGCGATGCTGGGCGACGGCGTCAACGACGCACCGGTGCTGGCGTGCGCGGACGTGTCGTTCGCGATGGGCGACGGCGCCTTGCTCGCGCGCGCGCATGCCGACGCGATCGTCGTGTCGCAGCGCCTGGGCGACGTGGTCGCCGCGCACGCCGTGGCGCGCCGCGCACGGCGGCGGGTGCGGCAGAACCTCGGCTGGGCGGTCGCATACAACGCGGTGGCGGTGCCGCTGGCGGTGGCCGGCGTCCTGGCGCCGTGGCTCGCCGGCCTGGGCATGGCCGTCAGTTCGCTGCTGGTCGCGGGCAATGCCGCGCGCCTGGCCCGCGACTGACCCGACGCTGCGCGGCGCGCTGCGCATCGCGGCGCGCTGACCGCGTCGCCTCCGCACGATGGAAAGCCTGTGGTTGCTGATCCCGCTGTCGGTCGGCGTTGCCCTCGCGATCGTCGGGGTCTTCGCGTGGGCGCTGTTCGGCGGGCAGTTCGACGAACTCGACGCGGAAGGCACGCGGATTCTCGATCCGGTTGACGCGGATCAACCTGCGCCGGGGAGCCCCCCGGAACAATCCTCCCGCATGGACACACCAGCGGGGACAGGACGATGAGCGGTTCGGCAGCAGTGGAGGTCTTCGACGACGGGGCGGTGCGGGGCTTCACGATCGCCGCCGTCGTGTGGGGGGTGGTCGGCATGCTGGTCGGCGTGATCATCGCCGCGCAGCTCGCCTGGCCGGAACTGCTCGGCGGCATTCCGTGGCTGTCCTACGGGCGCCTGCGGCCGCTGCACACCAACGCGGTGATCTTCGCGTTCGGCGGCTGCACGCTGTTCGCGTCGAGCTACTACGTCGTGCAGCGCACCTCGCAGGTCACCCTGTTCGCCCCGTGGCTCGCGAAGTTCACGTTCTGGGGCTGGCAGGCGGTGATCGTCGCCGCCGCGGTGTCGCTGCCGCTGGGCTTCACCCAGGGCAAGGAGTACGCCGAGCTCGAATGGCCGATCGACCTGCTGATCGCGGTGGTGTGGGTGTCGTACGCGATCGTGTTCTTCGGGACCATCGCGACGCGACGCGTGCGCCACATCTACGTGGCCAACTGGTTCTTCGGCGCGTTCATCCTGACCGTCGCGCTGCTGCACATCGTCAACAGCGCCGCGCTGCCCGTGGGCGCGATGAAGAGCTACTCGGTCTACGCCGGGGTGCAGGACGCGATGGTGCAGTGGTGGTACGGCCACAACGCGGTCGGCTTCTTCCTGACCGCGGGCTTCCTGGGGATGATGTACTACTTCATCCCGAAGCAGGCCGGCCGGCCGGTGTACTCGTACCGGCTGTCGATCGTGCACTTCTGGGCCCTCATCTTCACGTACATGTGGGCGGGCCCGCACCACCTGCACTACACGGCGCTGCCCGACTGGGCGCAGAGCGTCGGCATGGTGTTCTCGCTGGTCCTGCTCGCGCCCAGCTGGGGCGGCATGATCAACGGCGTGATGACGCTGTCGGGCGCCTGGCACAAGCTGCGCGACGACCCGATCCTGCGCTTCCTGATCGTCTCGCTGTCGTTCTACGGCATGTCGACCTTCGAGGGTCCGATGATGTCGATCAAGACCGTCAACGCGCTGTCGCACTACACCGACTGGACGGTCGGCCACGTGCACAGCGGCGCGCTGGGCTGGGTCGGACTGATCTCGATGGGCACGCTGTACTGGCTGGTGCCGCGCATGTTCGGCCGCACGACGATGTACAGCATCCCGGCGATCTCGCTGCACTTCTGGATCGCGACCATCGGCATCGTGCTCTACATCGCCGCGATGTGGATCGCCGGGGTCATGCAGGGCCTGATGTGGCGCGCGGTGAACCCCGACGGCACGCTGGTCTTCAGCTTCGTCGAGAGCGTCAAGGCGACCTGGCCCTTCTACGTGACGCGCTTCGTCGGCGGCGCGCTGTACCTGACCGGGATGCTGGTGATGGCGTGGAACGTCTGGAAGACGGCCATGTCGGGCCGCCCCGAGGTCGTGCGGGTGCCGCTGCCGCAGACCGCCACCGCCTGATCCCCGTCACGATTCCCGGAGCGCAACCGTCATGAGCACGCATGCCCCAAACGCCTCGCCCGGCTTCTCGCACGAGCTGATCGAGACCCGTTCCTTCCTGATGATCGTGCTGATCGTCCTGGTAGTCGCCATCGGCGGCCTGGTCGAGATCGTCCCGCTGTACTTCCAGCGCTCGACGACGCAGCCGGTCGAGGGCCTCAAGCCCTACACCGCGCTGCAGCTCGAGGGCCGCGACATCTACCTGCGCGAGGGCTGCTACGGCTGCCACTCGCAGATGGTGCGGCCGCTGCAGGCCGAGACGCTGCGCTACGGCACGTTCTCGCGGGCCGGCGAGTTCGTCTACGACCATCCGTTCCAGTGGGGCAGCAAGCGCACCGGGCCGGACCTGCAGCGCGTCGGCGGGCGCTACAGCGACGAATGGCACCGGGTGCATCTGGTGAACCCGCGCGATCTGGTGCCCGAGTCGAACATGCCGGCGTATCCGTGGCTCGCGAAGGCGACGCTGGATGCGTCGGGCGGTGCCGCCAAGCTGTCCGCGATGCGCACGCTGGGCGTGCCGTACACCGACGCCGACATCGCCGGTGCCGCCGAAGCGCTGAAGGACCACACCGAGCTCGACGCGCTGGTCGCGTACCTGCAGGTCCTCGGCACCGCCGTGCACTGAGCCTTCAGGAGACGCCCCCATGAGCCTCGAGACCGCACGCATCCTGGTGATGCTGGTGTCGCTTGCACTGTTCGGCGGGATCGCCGCGTGGGCCTGGTCGGCGCGCAACCGTGCGCGCTTCGACGAAGCCGCCCGCCTGCCGTTCGAGATCGAAGAACCGGAGACACGCACATGAGCGACTTCCTCCACGGCGGCTGGTCCGTCTACATCGCGGTGGCCACCGTCCTGGGCCTTGCCGGCTGTCTGTTCCTGCTGGTCGTCGCCAGCCGCACGACCCAGATGGCCGCGGACAACACGACCGGCCACGTCTTCGACGGTGACCTCGTCGAGATGAACAACCCGCTGCCGCGCTGGTGGATGGTGCTGTTCGTGCTGACCGTGATCTTCGCGGTCGTCTACGGCGTGCTGTTCCCGACGTTCGGGAACATGCCCGGGGTGCTCGGCTGGAGCAGCCAGGCGGCGCTGGAGCGCGACCAGGCGCGTGCGCTCGAGTCGATGCAGCCGGTGTACGCGCGCTTCGCCGGCATGGCGCCGGACGCGCTCGCGGCCGACCCCGAGGCACGCGCGATCTCCGAGCGGCTGTACGTCAACCAGTGCGCGATGTGCCACGGCTCGGACGCGCGCGGCAGCAAGGGCTTCCCGAACCTCTCGGACGGCGACTGGCTGCACGGCGGCTCGCACGAGAAGATCGTCGAGACCATCACGCAGGGGCGCCAGGGGGTGATGCCGCCGATGGGTGCGGCCGTCGGTACCGACGAGGACATCCGCAACGTCGCGCACTACGTGATGAGCCTGTCGAACACGCCGCACGACGCGGCGCGCGCGACCGCCGGCAAGGAGAAGTTCGTCGTCTGCGGCGCCTGCCACGGCGCCGACGGCAAGGGCAATCCGGCCGTGGGTGCGCCGAACCTCACCGACGACATCTGGCTGCACGGCGCCGGCGAGGCCGCGATCACCGCGATGATCCGCAACGGCAAGACCAACGTGATGCCGGCGCAGGCCGGCCGCCTCACGCCGACCCAGATCGACCTGCTGGCCGCCTACGTCGGCAGCCTGTCGAAGACCCCGGCGCGATAGGGACCGACGATGGCCTCGACCGCCGCCCGCATGCCCCCCGCGCCCGCGCCGGCCGGCGACGACGCGGCGACGGCGGTCGTCTCGCTGTACCGCAGCGAGGCGAAGATCCAGCCCCGCGCCGTGCACGGGGTGTTCGCGGCGTGGCGCGTCGCGCTGGTGTGGGCGACGCAGCTCTTCTTCTACGGCATGCCGTGGCTGCAGTGGAACGGGCGGCAGGCGGTGCTCTTCGATCTGCCGGCGCGCCGCTTCTTCCTCGGCCCGCTGGTGCTGTACCCGCAGGACTTCATCTACCTCACCGGCCTGCTGGTGGTCTGCGCGTACAGCCTGTTCCTGTTCACGGCGGTCGCCGGGCGCGTGTGGTGCGGCTACGCCTGCCCGCAGACGGTCTACACCGAGATCTTCATGTGGGTGGAGCACCGCTTCGAGGGCGATCGCGCGGCGCGCATCCGCCTCGACCAGGCCGGCTGGAGCCTCGAGAAGTGGCTGCGCCGCGGCGGCAAGCACGCGGTGTGGATCGCGATCGGTCTGGCGACCGGCTTCTCGTTCGTCGGCTGGTTCACGCCGGTGCGGCTGCTGGGCGACGAGGTGCTGGCGAGCGTCGGGCTGCTGGCCGGCCCCGCCCTCGGCGGCTGGGAGGCGTTCTGGATCCTGTTCTACGGCTTCGCGACGTACGGCAACGCCGGCTTCATGCGCGAGCAGGTCTGCAAGTACATGTGCCCGTACGCGCGCTTCCAGAGCGCGATGTTCGACCGCGACACCTGGATCGTCGGCTACGACACCGGCCGCGGCGAGCCGCGCGGATCGCGGCCGCGCTCGATGCCGCACTCGGAGCTCGCGGCGCGCGGCAAGGGCGACTGCATCGACTGCACGCTGTGCGTGCAGGTGTGCCCGACCGGCATCGACATCCGCAAGGGCCTGCAGTACGAGTGCATCGGCTGCGCGGCGTGCATCGACGTCTGCGACGACGTGATGGACCGCATGGGCTACCCGCGCGGCCTGATCCGCTACGCCTCGCAGAACGCCATCGCGAACGGCTGGACCCGCGCGCAGCAGTGGCGCCGCGCGTTGCGCCCGCGTGTCCTGATCTACACAGGCGTGCTGGTGCTCATCGTCGCGGCCTTCGTCACCAGCCTCGTGCTGCGCACGCCGTTCCGGGTCGACGTGGTGCGCGATCGCGGCACGCTCGGTCGGCTCGTCGAGGCGGGCTGGGTCGAGAACGTCTACCGCATGCAGGTGATGAACGCGACCGAGTCGGCCCAGACGTTCACGGTGCGCGCCGAAGGGCTGGACAGTGTCCGGCTGTCGACCGTGACCGAGTTCACCGTGCCGGCCACGCAGTCGCGCTGGATCCCGGTCGGGGTGCGGATCTCGCCCGATGCCGCGGCGGCGCTCGGACCCGGCGCCCACGCAGTCGAACTGGTCGTCGAGCGCCAGCTCGGGCCCGACGATCCCCCCGCGGTCGTCCGCGAGAAGTCCACCTTCCTGGTGCCCCGATGAAGCGTTCCGCGCCTGCTCCTGTCCCCACCCCGGCGCCGTGGTGGCGCGAGAAGATGATGTGGATCGTCGTCGGCGGACCCGCCGCCGTGGTCGTGGCGAGCGTCGTGACCGCGGCGATCGCATGGAACGGCGCCGACCGGGTCGTGGTCGAGCGTGTCTCCGACCCGACCTCGGCCGACGCGCCGGCGCTGGCGGGACGCAATCACGCCGCCACGCCACCGGGTTCGCGGAGGCCCTGACCGATGGCCCCGCGCACGGTGCGCGTGATGTGCATCGTCTGGCCGGCGTTCCTGATGGCGGGCGTGCTGGAGATCCTCGTGTTCGCGATGGTCGATCCGGGCGAACTGCACGGGGTGCACGGCGCGCCGTCGAGCGGCAGCCCGATCGCCGTGTACTCGGCGGCATTCCTCGCGTTCTGGGCGGTGGTGACCTGCGCGGCGGCCCTGGCCGTCTGGCTCCACCAGGGGCTCGACGCCGATGCGGCGGCCGATGCCCGCGAGGCGCGCGCGTGAAGAGCGCGTGGGAACCTGTGAAGCCATTCGCCGCGCCCTCGCGAGCGCGACGGGCGGTGTCGATCAAGGCGCGAAGCGCAGCCGTGGCAGGCTCCACGGCGAGCATTCGCGACGCCGAGCGGCGTCGTCAGGTGCGTTCGAGCGGGTGTGGGGGACGGCTTCGCAGGTTCCTAGTCGGCGCCAGGGCGCGCGACGTGGCGGAGGCGTTCCTCGTCGAGGATGTCGACCTGGCGCTGCTTGACCTCGAGGATGCCGTCCTCGTGCAGCTTCGAGAACGTGCGGCTCACCGTCTCGAGCGTCAGCCCGAGGTAGCTGCCGATCTCCTCGCGCGTCATGCGCAGCAGGAAGGACGACGGCGACCAGCCGCGCTGTCGCAGCCGCTGCGACAGGCTCAGCAGGAACGCGGCGACGCGTTCTTCGGCCCGCTTGCCGGCCAGCAGTTGCATGACGGCATGGTCGCGAACGATCTCGCGGCTCATGATCTTGTGCAGTCCAAGGTGCAGTCCCGGGACCTCGCGGGCGATCGAGTCGAGCCGGTCGTAGGGGATCGGGCAGACCGTGGAGTCCTCGAGCGCGATGGCGTCGCAGCCGTGCTCGCCCGTCGCGATGCCGTCCAGCCCCAGGAGTTCTCCGGCCATCTGGAAGCCGGTGACGTGGTCGCGACCGTCGTCGCTGATCGACCGGGTCTTGAAGAAGCCGCTGCGCACCGCGTACAGCCCGGAGAAGCGGGTGCCTGCCCGGAACACCGCGTCACCGCGCGCGATGGTGCGGCGCGCCATGACCAGCGTGTCGACCTGGTCGAGCTCGCGCTCGGTCAGGCCCAGCGGCAGGCAGATCTCGTGGAGGTTGCACTGACTGCACGCGACCTTGATGGCGTCGCGCGGCAGGATCGGCAGCGGAGAGCGGGTCCATGTCTGCATGGGACAGAAGTGTGTCGGGTTTCGCGCGCATGGAACACCCGAGGCCTGTCATGGGTATCTGACATTCGCGGGCGTCCGCGAAGGCCGCTGCGGTGGACCTCGCGCTGATCGCGGCGGCCGGGCTCGCGGGCGCCGCCGGACTGCCGCACTGCGCGGCGATGTGCGGCCCGGCATGCGCCGCGGTGATCGGGTCGTGCGGGTCGCGTGCCGGCCGGGCGTCTCGCCCGACGCTCGTGTGGCACGGCGCGCGGCTTGCCAGCTATACGACGGCCGGGGCGGTCGCGGCCGGTGGCGTCGGTGCGCTCGCGGCCACCGTGGCCGTGGCGCCGTGGCTGCGCCCGGTGTGGGTCGCGCTGCAGGCGGTGATGCTGTGCGTCGGGGTCGTGATGCTGGCGACCGGGCGCCTGCCGCAGTGGTGGACCGGCGCCCGGTGGGTCACCGCGAGCGGCGGACTCGCGGTGGCCGGTGGCGGCGGCGGTCGCGGTGCGACCGCGTCGCGGCCCCTGACCCGCGCCACGCTCGCCGGGCTGGCGTGGGTCGCGTGGCCGTGCGGGCTGCTGCAGTCGGCGATCGCGATGGCGGCGCTGACATCGACGCCGTGGTCGGGTGCGGCCGCGATGGCTGTCTTCGCGCTGGCAAGCGCTCCGGGGCTCGCGGTCGGGCCGTGGCTCGCGCGTCGCCTGGGGCCGGACGGCTTGCCGGGCGTGTGGCGGGTGCGCGCGACGCGGCTGTCCGGGGCGGTGGTCGCCGTCGCCGCCGGCTGGGCGCTGACGCACGGCGTGTGGCAGCGCATCGCGGAGCTGTGCCTGTCCTGAG
>JALORJ010000092.1 GCA_025459035.1 Burkholderiales bacterium | reverse complement strand
GGCCCAGATCCGGTCGAACGCGTCGTCGACGCGCACGAGCGGCAGGTTCAGGTCATCGGAGATGATCGACAGGATCGATGCCTTGCCGCCGTAGTCGCCACCGGTCGGGCAGTTGCCGGAACCGGGGATCAGGCAGCGCTCGGCGCCGTTGCCGTTGCCGAGCGGGACGATCGGTGTGAGGGCTGCGAACGCGGTCGCGGACGACGCGAACGCGCAGCCGACCGCAACCGCGGTCAGAGCGGACTTCAGGTTCATTGCAGGTCTCCAGCTGTGTACGGAAGCTGCGAGACACCTCTGACCGATCGGGCTCCAGCCGGGTGTCGTTCCACGCTTCCTGCCTCGAAAGCTATCGGCGCCGTGGATTTCCCGCAAGCCCTGTCCGACACGGCGCCGCGGTGGCGCCGTGTCGATCACCGCATCGCGATCAGCCGATGCGCCGTGCGTTCGCCGCGCGACCGCGACGCATCGCGAACCCGACGCCGGCCAGGCCCATGCCCATCAGCGCCCAGGTCGACGGCTCCGGCACCGGCTGGGTGAGCTTCAGCTCGAAGACGTAGTCGTTGTAGTCGCAGTCGGCACCCTTGCACTTGAACTTGCCGCTGCGATCGAACATCTGCGTGATGACCCGGTCTTCCCACGCGATGATGTAGTGCGGGTCCTTCGAGCCCTCGACCTTGAAGGTCACCATCTGGTCGAGCGCGTTGTCGAAGGTCTTTGCGCCGGGCATCGACGAGAACCAGTCGTCCTGCGTCTTGTTGCGGAGCACGAACTGGTACGGGTCGAAGGCGTCTGCCTTGATCGTGACCCACGACGCCTGCGCCGGGAACGCGACGATGTCGTCCTTGTTGCTCGCGTTGGCGAGAGCGGCCGAGTCGACACGCACGCGGTTGTTGGTCGAGAACACGTCGAGCAGCTTCACGTAGCCCGTCTTGTCGGTGAGCGTGTAGCCGAGCTCGCTGTTGTCACCCGCATAACGCGCGCGGGCGCGGACGATGCCGCCGTTGTCGACGAGGTTGTTCCACAGCTGGTCGAAGCTGTCATCGACCCGGGTCAGGGACTTGCCGATGTCGGCCGAGATGATGTCGAGGATCGACGCCTTGCCGCCGAAGTTTCCCCCCGGCGCGCAGTTGCCCGACTCGGGCACGAGGCAGCGTTCGCCACCGCCACCCCCGCCCTTGACCTGGATCGGCGTGAGGTCGGCACGGGCCGGCATCGACAGGGCGAAGGCGCCGACGATGGCGGCACCAAGAACGAAAGGCTTGAACACGTTGAGCACTCCGCGACGAGGGGTTCTGGCATCCGGGGGGCGCTCGAACCTGATCGTTCGATCGCTTTCCGGGGACGAGCCGCCTATTGCAGAGTGCGTGCCAGCGCGCCGGCACGGGACGGATCAGCGTGCGAAGGGCGCCGTCGCCAGTCGGGTCAGCGCCGCTTCGACCTCGCGGCAGTGCCGCGTCGGCGAAAACACCTCGGGCACGGTGTCGCGCAGGGACTGCCGCAGTTCGGCACGCCGGCTGCCGTCCCGCGCCAGCGCGATCGCGGTGTCGACGTACGCGGCATCGCTCGACGCCGCGAGGCACGGCAGGCCGACCGCGTGCAGCAGCGATGTCGCCACACGGGTCGCGAACGTGTCCCCGGTGCGGGCGATCAGCGGCACCCCGGCCGCGAGCGCTTCGAACGCGGTCGTATGCCCCGCGCACACCCACGGATCGAGTGCGAGGTCGGCGACCGCGAGCCGCGCGAGGTGCTCGGCGTGCCCGCAGCGCGCCGCGACGTGCAGCCGGTCGCGGGAAACGCCGTGGTCGACCAGCGCATCCAGATGCCCGCGCGGGGGATCGACGAGCCACAGCACGGCGGCCGGCACCGCGTGCAGCACCGCGGCCCACGCCGCGAGCACCCGGGCGTCGATCTTCCACGCGACATGGAATGCAGCGAGCACGACCGCGTCGGGGGCGAACCCGAGCGCCGCGCGAGACGGCACGTGCGCGCGGTCGAGCGCATCCGGGTCACCTGTCAGCATGGTTCGCGGCAGGCGCACCAGCCGCTCGCTCCAGTGCGCGTCGGCGCCGTCGGGACACGCGACCGCATCGACCAGCGCAGCGTCGATCCACGGTGCGCCGGTCGTCCCCGGGTACGCGAGCCATGCCACCTGCCGCGGCGCCGGCCGCCGCGCCAGTACGCCGGGTCGGGCGTCGGCCAGCCAGCCACCGAGGTCGACGATCACGTCGAGTGCGTCGTCGCGGATGACGTCGGCCACGTTCGCATCGTCGAGGGCGCCGACACGCCGGAACGTCTCGATGCCGGCGGCCACGCGGGCTGTGCACGCATCGTCCGGCCCGGGGAACAGGTGGTACCCGAACACCGCGAACCGCGATCGGTCGTGTGCCGCGAAGTGCCGCCACAGCAACCGCGCCGTCGGGTGCTCGCGCCAGTCGGCGCACACGTAGCCGATGCGCAGCCGTCCGTCGCGGGCCACCGGCGGGAACGGCGACTGCTCGCCCTTCGATGCCCCACCCGACGCTGCCGTCGCGACTCGCGCCGCGACACCCGCCGACGCGAGGCGCGCGATGGCGAGCTGTGCTGCGGCGTCCACGCCCGCGGCAAGCGCGCGATGCGGCAGGCCGGTCAGGTCGACGGTCGCGTCGCGTGCCGACCCTGCCGCCGCCGCGATCCGCGCATACCCGGCGCGCATCGCCTCGCGGCGCGCGACCTGCCCGCTCATCACGAGGCGCTCGTGCCACGCCGCGAACCACAGCCGCGCGTCGGTCTCGACGGCGCCTCGGAGTGCCGCGTCGCCGTTCGGGGTCCACTGCATCGCGCCGTCGGGATCGCGGGTCCGCGCGGCGGTCAGCACCGCTTCGGCGTCGGCGAACTCGCCAAGCCACGCCAGCGCGACGCCGCGATCGATCGCGGCCGCGGTGTGCGCCGGGTCGAGCGCGAGCACGGCGGCCGCCGCCGTCAGTGCCTCCTCGGGCCGGTCGTTCGCGAGCGCGACCTCCGCCAGGTTGAACTGCGCCGCCGCGTCGTCGGGGTCGAGCGCCACCGTCGCGCGGGCATGGACCAGCGCCTGTGCGAACGCGCCGCGACGCAGACACAGCACCGTCGCGCCCCGACCGGCCTCCAGGCGCAGCGCCAGCGGCGCGGAGTAGTTGTCGACGCCGTCGGTGAAGTCGCGCAGCGCGGCGTCGACATCGCCGAGCGCTTCATGCAGCACTGCCCGGTTCAGCCGCACGCGGGGATGGTCACCCCGGCGTTCGATCCACGCGTCGAGGCGGCGGACGGCGTCGGCGGTCCTCCCCAGTCGGTGCAGCGACACGGCCAGTGCGCTCGCCACGTTCGGGTCTTCGGGCCGGCGCGCGAAGCATTCCTCGAGTGCCGGCAGGGCTTCGCCATCGAGGCCGGACTGTTGCAGCGCGACGCCCAGGCAGAACCAGCCGTCGGCGACGTCGGGGCAGGCACCGCAGTAGCTGCGGGCCAGCGCGGCGGCGGTCGGGAAGTCACGACGCCACAGCGCCTTGCGGGCTTCCTCGAGGATGTCCTCCATCGGGTCCGCTCGCCGTCACGCCGCGCCGGCGCAGGCGCGGCGGCACCGCACCGCGCCGTCGCGACGCGGGGGCCGCGCGCGGGACGGGGTCAGAACCCGGGGTTGCCCCCGTACCCGGTGGTGCTGGTGAGACTCGTCAAGCCGTTGATCGCCGCGCCCGGGTCGGCACCGTTGCGGTTGCTGAGATCGACGGTGAAGTTGAGCGTCGCACTGGTCGCGTTGGCGCCGGTGAACCCGTTCAGACCGCCGGTGGCCGACCCGGGGCACGCCGGCGAGCAGGTCGGCGGCACCGAACCGTGGTAGGTCATCGTCAGCGGAATGCGGTTGCTCGACGACCAGTCGCCTTCGCTGCCGATCGGGGCCGTCCCCGAGAACGCGAGCGACAGGTCGCGTCCCTGGTAGATGAAGCCGCCGTTGTTCGGCTCGCGCAGGTCGATCTGGAGACTGGTCAGGGCGCGCGCGTTGAAGTCGACCTGCATGAAGGCATCGGTCACCTGCCCGTAACCGCCGTACCCGCCGCCCGACGGATCGCTGAAGGACACGTAGTTCGTGGCCGAGGGGTTCAGTTCGAACGTGCCGACGGACGGCCCCAGCGGCCCGTTGCCGATCGGCGGCAGGTCCGGCACGAAGTCGTTCGCGCCGTCGGAGCGTCGCGCCTCGCCAGCGACCACCTCGGCCGGCGGGGCCGGCGGCGGTGGCGGCGGCGGCAGATCGACCGTCTTGAACGTGATGACCGGCCGCACGTCCGCGCTCGGGATGTAGAAGGTCTCGCCGGAGTCGACGTTGGTGCAGCCGCCGGCATTGCACGCGGTGATGCCGCCACCGCCGACCGATCCGGTCACGCTGTTGCCGTACGCGATCGTGTACTCGGTCCCGCGGATGCCGATCGTCGCCACCGACGTGCTGACCTGGTAGGCGCCCTTGTTCACGCGCCCGACCAGACCGGTGATGGTGCGCAGCCCGCCCTTCAGCAGGCTGAAGAAGCCCTTCTCGGTCCCGTCGGGCTTGCCGTTGAAGCGGTACTCGTCGATGCGGAACTGCGAGCCCGGGCTGAGCGACACGTACGCGCCGTCGGTGAACTTCAGCTGCGCCCGCGCGCCGTCGCCGGTGACGATGGTCTCGCCCGGCTCCACGGCCGCGCCGCGCTTGAGCGGCCGCGTCTGGCCGCCGGGCCCGGAGACGCTGGCGTCACCGTGGACGAAGTCGACGTTCGCGGCAGGGGCCGCGAACACGCCGGTGACGAATGCACTGCCGAGCGCGCCGGCGATCCACGCCAGGCGATCCGCGGCGGATTCGCGCCGCGCGGGCGACGTGGGGTCGAGCGGGAACGAAGTCATCGGTCACCTCCTGTGGTCCGCGATCGGCACCGCGACGCGGCACCGTGACCGGGGTCGCCCCGGTGGAAGTCGAAGCGTGGGAGCGTCTAGAACTCGCGCCGGACGCGCACCTCGGCCACCGCGCGATCGAACGTGAACAGTTGCAGGCTGGCGTCGTTGCGGATCCAGAACAGCTGCGGCGACACACGCCACGCATCGACCGGCGTGTAGTGCAGGCCCACCACGGCCGTGTACTGGTCGTCGTGGCGCGTCGCGAGGAACAGCGGCTCCTGCCCGGCGAAGTTTCGGCGCTCGTACGCGGCGTTGCCGAAGAAGCGCACGCGGTCACCTGACGGGATCTCGGTACCCACCCGCACGCCCGCGAGGTCGTGGCCGACGTACGCGAACGCCTTGTCGAGCGCGACTTCCTGACCCGCATACGCGCTGGCGAAGACGATCGGCCCCGCTCGGTAGGCATGCGCCCAGCCGCCGCCCACCACCCAGCGGTTCACGTCGCGCAGCTTCTGGTCGGGGTAGGCCACCTGCGCCATCTGCAGGAAGCCCGTGAGCTGGTTGCGCAGGTCGATGTCGCGCTGCCACTGCAACGATCCACCGACCGCGTTGCGGAACACGTTCGGGAACGCGGGGTTCTGCACGTGGAAGTCGTTGTACTGCCCGAGGATCGTGATCGTGTCCTTGTCCTTGCGGCGCGACGCGCCGAAGGCAAGATCGAGGAAGCCCGTGTCGAACTCGTTGAACTGGTGGTTCCAGCGGCGGTTCGCGGTGGCGCTGCCGATCAGTGCCCAGGTCTGCGACTGCGGCAGCCGGAAGTTCAGCCCGCCCTGCAGGCCGTGAAAGGAATCCTGCAGCGCCGACCCGCCCGGCGCGAGGTTGAACACCTGCCCGCCGAAGATCGGCACGGCGATGCTGCGGTCGGCCGTCGCGCTGTTGACGTTGCTGTCCGTGCCGAAGAAGCCTTCGACGTACATGCGCAGCGAGTTGCGGTTGCGCGCCTCGAGCCGGTCGATCTCGGACAGGAAGCGGTCGACCGCCGACACGACTTCCGGCGGCGGATCGGTGCGCTTGACGTTCTGGAACTCGCGCTTCGCGGCATCGCTTTCCTTCAGCTTCAGGTAGGCCCGGGCGATGGCGGCGCGCGCCGCGACGTTCTCCGGCTGTACCGCCAGCACGCGCTCGAGGGCGAACACGGCTTCGGTGTTGCGGTTCGTGTCGAGCGCGGCCAGACCCAGCAGGTAGTCGAAGGCCGGTTCGCCGGCGCGGTCGGAGGCCAGCGGCGCCAGAAGCTCGTACGCCTGCGTCGAGTTCTGCTTGTCCAGCAACGCACGCGCGTTGTCGATGATGTCGTCCGCACTGGCAGCAAGCGGCAGGCACAGCACCGAGAGCAGCAGCGCGGCGCGCCGCAGCGACGGTCGAAGACGGTTTCGATGCATGGGGCCCCCAGAGCGGGTTCGAATGCGTCCTTGGCGTCGAATCACTTGAGAAAGGTGCGCCAAGTCCTTGTTCCGCCGATGGGATATATCAAAGGAAGGTGACACAGGTCAAACGCTACCGAAGTCGGGGTCCGGCGCACGGTGCCTGCGCACAGCCGGCGTCAGCGCACGCAGTCGACGCAGTAATGCAGCGCACCGTCGACCTCCGCGTCGACCAGGCCGTGGATCTCGGTCTCGAAGCCCGGGAACGCGCCGTTGAACTCGCGCGCGAACTGCAGGTAGCGCACGATCGTCGCGTTGAAGCGCTCGCCCGGGATCAGCAGAGGGATACCCGGCGGGTACGGCGTCAGCAGCACGGCCGTCACGCGGCCTTCGAGCGCATCGATCGGAACCCGGTCGATGTCACGGTGCGCCATGCGCGCGAACGCGTCGGACGGCTTCATCGCCGGCTCCATGTTCGACAGGTACATCTCGGTCGTGAGGCGCGCGATGTCGTGCGCGCGGTACAGCCCGTGGATCCGATCGCACAGGTCGCGCAGGCCGACGCGCTCGTAGCGCGGATGCTTCGCGACGAACTCGGGAAGGATCCGCCACAGCGGCTGGTTCTTGTCGTAGTCGTCCTTGAACTGCTGCAGCTCGGTGACGAGCGTGTTCCAGCGACCCTTGGTGATGCCGATCGTGAACATGATGAAGAACGAGTACAGCCCGGTCTTCTCGACCATGATCCCGTGCTCGGCGAGGTACTTGGTCACCACACCGGCCGGGATGCCGCGCTCCGAGAACTGCCCGTCGACGTCGAGCCCCGGCGTGATCACGGTGGCCTTGATCGGGTCGAGCATGTTGAAGCCCGGCGCGAGGTTGCCGAACCCGTGCCAGCGGTCGTCGGACTGCAGCATCCAGTCGTCGCGGGTGCCGATGCCTTCGGGCGCGAGGTACTCGGGACCCCACACCTTGAACCACCAGCTCTCGCCGAACTCGGCGTCGACCTTGCGCATCGCGCGGCGGAAGTCGAGCGCCTCGAGGATCGACTCCTCGACCAGCGAGTTGCCGCCGGGCGCCTCCATCATCGACGCCGCCACGTCGCACGACGCGATGATCGCGTACTGCGGGCTGGTCGACATGTGCATCAGGAAGGCTTCGTTGAACACGTCGCGGTCGAGCTGACGCGTCCGCGAGTCCTGCACGAGGATCTGCGACGCCTGCGACAGGCCGGCCAGCAGCTTGTGGGTCGACTGCGTCGAGAAGATCATCGACGACTCGCAGCGCGGGCGGTCCGCGCCGATCGCGTGGTAGTCGCCGTAGAAGTCGTGGAAGGCCGCGTGCGGCAGCCACGCCTCGTCGAAGTGCAGCGTGTCGATGCGGCCGTCGAGCAGCGTCTTGAGCGTCTCGACGTTGTAGATGACGCCGTCGTACGTGCTCTGCGTGATCGTCAGGATGCGCGGGGGCTTGTCCTTGCCGCGCACGAACGGGTTCGCCTCGATCTTTCGCCGGATCGCGTCGGGATGGAACGCGTCGAGCGGGATCGGACCGATGATCCCGTAGTGATTGCGCGTCGGCGTCAGGAACACCGGCACGGCGCCGGTCATGATGATCGCGTGCAGGATCGACTTGTGGCAGTTGCGGTCGACCACGACCACGTCGTCGGGCGCGATGGTCGAGTGCCAGACGATCTTGTTCGACGTCGACGTGCCGTTGGTCACGAAGAACAGGTGGTCGGCGTTGAAGATCCGCGCGGCGTTGCGCTCCGACGCCGCCACCGGGCCGGTGTGGTCGAGCAGCGCGCCCAGCTCGTCGACGGAATTGCACACGTCCGCACGCAGCAGGTTCTCGCCGAAGAACTGGTGGAACATCTGCCCGACCGGGCTCTTCAGGAACGCCACACCGCCCGAATGCCCGGGGCAGTGCCACGAGTACGAGCTGTCGGCCGCGTAGTGGACGAGCGCGCGGAAGAACGGCGGCGGCAGCGAGTCGAGGTACACGCGTGCCTCGCGAACGACGTAGCGCGCGATGAACTCGGGCGTGTCCTCGTGCATGTGGATGAAGCCGTGCAGCTCGCGCAGCACGTCGTTCGGGATGTGCCGCGAAGTACGCGTCTCCCCGTGCAGGAAGATCGGGATGT
>JALORJ010000398.1 GCA_025459035.1 Burkholderiales bacterium | reverse complement strand
GAGAAGGCGCCGACGGCCGAGGAGTTCCCTGCCAACTGCCATGGCTTGCACGACGTCGCCCGCAATCCGACCGTGCCCGCCGCGAGACCACTGGCGCGGCCGGTTTCGCGCCGTGATCAGTCCGCTGCCTCTTCGGTGGTTGCGCGTTGCAAGTGACCGGCGAAAGTGCGAGCGTCGGGTCATGATCACCGCCACCGCGCGTCGCCGCGCAAACCCCGTCGCCGCGCTGCTCGCGTCGTTGTTCATGCTCGCCGTCGGCGCCGCGCCGCTCGACGCCCGCCAGCTGCCCGGCATGGGCCTGCTCGAAGGCAGCGTCACGGTCGCGAAGCCCCTCGGCCCGCTCACCGTCTACGCGTACAACGCCGAGCGCCGCATCGGCTACATGGTCTATGTCGTCGGCGGGCGCTATCGAGCCACCAACCTGTTCCCGGGGCAGTACGAGGTCACGCTGCGTGGCACGGTGGGCCAGCGCAACTGGAGCCTGCCGCAGCAGACCGTGAAGCGCCGCATTGCGGCCGGCAAGACGGCGACCGCGGACTTCGCGGTGGGCGACGTCGTCGCGCCGCCGACCTACGTCGGCGGCATGACCTACCCCGACGCCCAGGTGCAGTCCTACGACGTGATCTATCCGCCGGGCCCCGCGCGCGACACGCTCGAGCGAGTCTGCTTCGGCTGCCACACCTCGAGCTTCTATCCCTACAACGTGGTGCGCACCTATCCCACCGGGCGCACGCAGCTCGACCGCGACGGCTGGGGCCTCACGGTCGATCGCATGGCGCATGGCCTCGGCTTCTTCGCGCCCGGCAAGCCGTCCTACTTCGACCCGCTGCTGCTCTCGCCGACCGAGCGCGATGCGCTGGTCGACTATCTCGGCGCGAACTTCGGCCCCGGGTCGACGCCGCGCGCGGTGCGGCAGGACAGCGACCCGCCGCTCGACGAAGCCGCGCTCGCGAAGGCGCAGATCGTCGAGTACCGCTTCCCCAACGACCCGAAGAACGAGGAGGAGGCGCGCTTCACGCACACGCCGGATTTCGACGGCCAGGGCAACGTCTGGATCATGGATCGCGGCGGCGAGAGCCTCGTGAAGATCGAGCCGACGAAGGGCCGCATCACCGACCACCAGGGCCACGGCGGCGGCGAGTTCCTGGTCACCGACCGCGACGGCACGGTCTGGTACGGCGGGCTGTCGCATTTCGACCCCAGCAAGAACCTGCACGACGAGTACAAGTTCGAGGGCAAGCCGCCGCGCGGCATCGGCATCAGCTCGCTGGTGATGGATTCCGCCGGCGACATCTGGCTGTCGATGCTGACCGGCGGCGGCCTCGCGAAGTTCGACCGCAAGGCCAACACCGTGGTCTGGTGGGACGTGCCGATCCTGCGCAGCCGCCCCTACGGCATCATCGTCGACCACGACGACAACGTCTGGTTCGCCGAATACCACAACAGCGGCCTTGGGCGCTTCGACCCGAAGACCGAGTCGTTCCGCCACTACGCGCTCACCGTCGGCGCGCCGACCAACATCCGCCGTCTCGGCGTGGACTCGAAGAACTTCATCTGGTCCGCGACCTGGGGCAGCCGCGCGCTGCAGAACGGCGCGCTGTACCGCGTCGACCCGGGCACCGGCGCCGTCGACGAATACCCCATCGGCATTCCCTATGCGAATCCCTACGACGTCGAGATCGACGCGAACGACACCGTCTGGATCGCGACCGACAACCACGTGATGAAGTTCGACCCGGCGACGCGGCGCTTCACCAGCTATCCGGTCGCCGAACGCACCGACATCCCGAAGCTCGCGGTCACGCGCGACGGCGCGATCTGGTACGGACCGCGCAATGCCGGCCAGTCCGGCGGCTACGGCGGCGCCGCGGCGGTGCTCTACCCCGACAAGGACGCGATCGAGACGTTCGAGCGAGTTCGCGAGGAGCGTCGGCCTGGGCGCCGGCTGTGACGCAACTCCGAAGGCGTCGGGTGGTGCGCCGGCGACGATCCAGGGCGGTGCGGCGCGGGAGTGATCCGCGGCACGGCTGTCGTGTCGGCGGCGCGACAGCCGGGGGCGTTGGTGCGTTACCGCACCTGAGTTCGCGGGCAGGGCCGCGTGCCTTGGCCCGGTGCACGCGCCACGGACTCCGCGATCCTTGACCGTTCCATGACAAGGCTTCTTTTCATGCGTGCGCGGCGCGACGGGATCCTGTGTCCCCGCTACAATAGTTGTCGGTTCCCAGGGCACGCGTTCGTCCTGTGACCTCCCCGCAACGTCGACCGCTCCCTGCACACTGCCGGAGCCGACGCCGGGGTGTCTGCCTAAACTGCCCGAGTCCCAAGATGCCAACAACGCCCACCCCCCGCAGGCGCCTCGCGCGGCCTGCGGCCGTCGCCCTGCTGCTGCCGACGCTGTGGCTCGCCGCCTGCGGCGGCGGGGGCCCGCCGGAGATGCCGCCGCCGGAGGTCAATGTCGCGGTCGTGGCATCGAAGCCGATCACCGAGTGGGACGGGTTCGACGGCCGCATCGCCGCGATCGACTCCGTCGAGATCCGGCCGCGGGTCTCTGGCTATCTCGCCGGCGTGCATTTCCGCGACGGTAGCGAGGTCGCCAAGGGCGCGTTGCTGTTCACGGTCGACGACCGTGAATATCGCGCCGCGCTCGCCAGCGCGCAGGCGAACACCGCGCGGGCCGCGACGCGGGTCGCGGTCGCGCGCACCGAGTACGCGCGTTCCGAGAAGCTGAAGGCGGCGCGTGCCGTCTCCGAAGAGGAACTCGAGACGCGGCGCGGCGAGCTGCAGCAGGCCGAGGCCGACGAGAAGGCCGCCCTCGCCCAGGAGCAGCAGGCGGCGCTGAACGTGGAGTTCACGCGCGTCCGCGCCCCGATCGCTGGTTACGTCAGCGCGGCGGCGGTGCGGCCCGGCAACCTCGTGCAGGCCGGCACCACCTTGCTGACCACCCTGGTCTCGGTCGACCCGGTGTACGTCGAGTTCGAGGGCGACGAGCGGATGTACCTCAAGTACCAGCAGATGTCGCGCAACGGCGAGCGGCCGAGCTCGCGCGACGCGCGCAACCCGGTGCGCGTCGGCCTGGCCGACGAACAGGGGTATCCCCACCTGGGCGAGATGGTGTTCGTCGACAATGCGCTCAACCCGAGCACGGGCACGATCCGGGCCCGCGCGCTGCTGCCGAACAAGGACCGGGTGTTCACGCCCGGCCTGTTCGCGCGCGTGCAGCTGCTCGGCAGCGGGCAGCGCGAGGCGATCCTGATCAACGAGCGCGCGCTGCTGACCGACCAGGATCGCCGCTACGTCTACGTCGTCGGCGAGGACAACAAGGCGGTGCGCCGCGACGTGCAGGTCGAGGGCGCGGCCGAGGGCATGCGCATCGTGCGCGAGGGCCTGAAGCCCGGCGACCGCGTGGTCGTCAACGGCGTGCGCAAGATCTTCTTCCCCGGCATGCCGGTGAAGCCCGTGGTCGTGCCGATGGACCAGCCGGAGTTCCAGGCTGCGCCGGCCGCGCCTGCTGCGCCTGCCGCGCCCGCCGCATCGCCCGCCGCCGCGCCGGCCGCTGGCACTGCTGCCGAGCCCGCGGCCGCGCCGCCCGCCGCGGCCACGGGCTGAGCCGGCCCTGCCCAGGACACCCTCGTGAAGCTCGACGCCTCCAGGTTCTTCATCGACCGGCCGATCTTTGCGGCCGTGTTGTCGATCGTGATCACGGTTGCGGGATTGCTGGCGATCCCGAACCTGCCGCTCAGCGAATACCCCGACGTGGTGCCGCCGATCGTGCAGGTGCGCGCAGTCTACCCGGGCGCCAACCCGACCACGCTCTCGCAGACCGTCGCCGCGCCCCTCGAGGAGGCGATCAACGGCGTCGACGACATGATCTACATGAAGTCGGTCGCGGCCTCGGACGGCGTGATGCAGCTCGACGTGGTGTTCGAGATCGGCACCGACGTCGACAAGGCGCAGGTGCAGGTGCAGAACCGCGTCTCGCAGGCGCTGCCGCGCCTGCCCGAGGCGGTGCGCCAGCTCGGCGTCTCGACCAACAAGTCGGCGCCGAACCTGACGATGGTCGTGTTCCTGAAGTC
>JALORJ010000091.1 GCA_025459035.1 Burkholderiales bacterium | reverse complement strand
CACCTCGGCGAGTTGAATCACGTCGTCGTGTGCGAACTGCTCTGGGTGCTGGACCACGCGGTCGGTCTGTCGCGCGCGGTCCTCGCCGAGACCGTCGAGTGCCTGCTCACGTCCGCGCAGTGCGAGTTCGAGTCGCGCGACCTGCTGTGGCGAGCACTGACCATGTTCCGCACGTCGAAGGCCGACTTCGCGGACTGCCTGATCGCCGCGAAGAACGCTGCGGCCGGCTGCGACGCCACCGCGACGTTCGACCGACGGGCGGCGGGGGTGGCAGGCTTCACGGCACTGTGACCGGACCCGGGTCGACACGAGGACGTCGAGCCGCACGGGCCAGGGTCCGGTCGCTGTTCGTGCGTGGGCTGATCAGCTCCGTGAAGGTGTGGGCTTCTCGGTTCTTCATCGCCGGCGCCCTTCTGCGGAACGCGGCGCACGGCGAGGGCCCGACAAGCCCGTCGGCGGGGGTGATGTCGTCCGAGCGGCCACGAACAGTCTGAAGTGCCGGAGTCCGGTCACCTTGCGCCGGGTGGGGCTACGGTCGGCTGCACGCCGGGCACGCAGCGTGTCGCTCGATGTCCGGAGCGTCCCGGGCCGACGTTGCGGACCCGCGGCGTCGCCTGTAGCGTGGTAGATCACGAAGCGACCCACCCGAGAGGCGCGTCGCGAACGCTCCCGCGGATTCCCCACAACCGGAGACCCACCATGTGGAAGCTGAAAGCTGCGCTGTTCGCGGCCGCAGCGCTGGCGGCCGTGCTCGACGCGCGCGCAGAGATCATCGTGGTGCAACCGTCCGACGCGGGATCGTTCCAGGACGCCGACTTCCCCGGTGCAGGAACGGTCTTCGACGGCCGTTTCGACTCCGCGAACGGGCCTCCGGGCACAGTGGACATCGCGCGGTTCAATCCGAGCCAGTTCGGCAGCTTCGGGATCGGCCGGCTGGAGTCTCGGTTTGTCGAGGAGTTCGCGTTGGCCGACTTCGCAGGGCTGCCGGCTGAACGGCTGGCGTCCGCGAGGCTGGTGCTCAGCGTGAGGGCGGTCCGAACCGGAACGGCGGGTGGCGCGGTGCCCGACGCCGTAATCGAACTGCACGGCTACCGTGGCAACGGCGTGGTCTCCGTGGCAGATGCGGAGGTGACGAACCAGCTGGCAACGTCGGCGCGGATCGCCGCGCCGGGGGAAGTGCGTTTCGATGTCACGGCGTTCGTGCGCAATCTGATCGGCACGGGGGCGGGCCACGCGGGGTTCCAGTTTCGCAACGTGGTCGATCGCGCGTTCGTGGTGGGCACCAACGCATTGACGAGCGGACAGCAACGTCTCGAGGTCACGCTGGTGCCGATTCCCGAGCCGGCGAGCGGCATCGCGCTGGCCGCCGGACTTGCCTGCGTCGCCGCGATGGTGGGCCGGCGCAGACATTGGCTGCGCTGATCCCGGTCGGTCAGCGGGTTGAAGAGCCTGCAGAACTGTCCGGGCCCGACGCCGATCGCGCTCGCCGCGATGGGGCAGGCGATCGCCGCGGGCGCGGCGCGCGGACGCAGGAGGTGATCCGCGGGCGACACCGGCGTCGTCGCTCGCTGCGGCGCGCGCCGGTCGCAGGCCACTGACCACTGACCACCGGGCCCACCCGGACAGCGCGCGAGGCGTGCAGTGCAACGTCGGCGCGCGCGCCGACGCTTGACCATCGCGACCGGCCCGGCATCATCGGGGAAACCCTCTGTGAGCCGACGGCTTCGGTGACGCTGATCATCACCATCGTGATCTTCGCGGTCGCCCTGAGCATCGCCGCCGTCGTCATCACGATCCCGACGATGATCGGCGCGAAGCTGGTCGGGGCCGAGAACAGCGGCTTCGGCAGCTGCCTGCTCGCGACGATCGTCGCGGCCGTCATCAGCACCATCATCGGCTTCGTGGTGCACCTGTTCACGCCGAACGCGCTCGTGCTGGGCGCGGTGGGCGCCGTCGTGGCCGCCTTCGTCTACGCGTCGATCCTCGACACCACGTGGGTGCGCGGGTTCGGCATCGCCATGGTCACCGTCGCGATCGCGCTGGTGCTCGAGCGCGTCTCGGAGAAGTACATGCCGCAGCCGGCGCCCGAAGGCCAGACGGAAGAGTGGTGGGTGCCGGGGGGTGGGCGGGGGGTTGTGGGCTCGAGGGAACTCCGCCGGGTTTGGTCGCTGGATGCAGGGTAGACAGCGCGGAGCTGCCGCTGGTGTGTCATCGGGCGGTTTCTGGGCCGACCCGCTATTCCGAGCACCGGATACCAACGACGGTGTTCACCTCACCCACGGGCCAGTCGGTCTCGCGCCACCGATACACGCCGGGTGCCACGATCGTCAGCTCCCATTCCTGGAGCGCGCCACTGTCCTTGCGTCGCGTCTCGCCGTCGTAGCGGATCGTGATCGTACGGTCCGACGAGCCCACGATGATCGCTTCGACTTTCTCCATCTCGCCCAGCTCGGTGGTCCACTTGCGATCGAAGCGAATCACGAGGCGTTTGCCATCGGCCGAGAACTCGTGCTTCGCCCGGAGATTCTGCGGTCCGCACGCGACGTCCGTGTTGTAGCTCTCTGCCCACCAGCCGGACAGCTGATCCGGCGAGAAGACGGGTGCGGCATGCGCGTGGAGTGAGGCCGTCAGCGCGGCGACGACGGTCAACACGGTGCGGTACAGCCATCCGTTCATGGGCACGGTCCTGAAACGACAACGGGTTCGGATGCACGCCGGTCGAGTCGCTGGACCGCCGCTGGCGTCGCGGCACGCGGTTACAACAGGGTGCGCGATGGTCGCGCCGGCCATCATGGTCATCGCGTGCCCGGGTCATTGCCCTGCAGGTTCTCGCGTACGCGCTCGTTCATCGCGCGGAACTCGTCGATCAGCTTGTCGCATGCAGCCTTCGAAGCCCCGCACTTCGCGGACATGACCAGGGAGATCGTGTCTCCGGTCTTGACGAGCGCCCGCTTGATGGCAGCGGGGTGCGCCGGATGGTCGCTCGGCGTGAACGACCAGACCGTGTCGTTCTCGCGGTCTTCCGCGATGGTCCAGCCGTCCTGCTGCGTGATCGACACGCCCGGTTTCGCCCGCAGGGCAGCCAATGCGGCTTCGGGGCTCGCCTAGCCGAATCCGCTCGTGCCTGATGCACGCGAGACGGGAGGCTGTGGGTTCGTCTGGGCACTTGCGCACGCGGTCAGACCACCGAGCAGTGCGACGAGAACCGCGATCCACCGATTCATGGACATGCCTGCTTCGAAAGTCGTTGTTCGCAAGATGTCGCCAGCCGCTGACGACAGACAGGGGGCGGCCGGAACGTCCCCGAACGGATCCGCGCGTGACCGGTGCAGAGACGGCACGACCCGGAACACGAAGCGGCCGGTTCCCCGGATCCGAGGGCGCCGATCATGCGTCCCCATCACCGCGGCTGTCATGCGCGGCGCCGCTCGGACGGCCCCGATCGTCCTGCCCGCTGCGCTAGCCTCCCCCGATGCTCGCCTACCGCCACGCCTTCCACGCCGGCAACCACGCCGATGTCCTGAAGCACGTCGTCCTCGTCGCGACGCTGCGCTATCTGCACGAGAAGCCGGTGCCGCTGCGGGTGATCGATACGCATGCGGGGGCGGGGGCGTACGCACTCGACTCGAAGTACGCGACGCGGCTGGACGAGTACCGCGGCGGGATCGGGCGACTGTGGGATGCGCGCGCGCTGCCGGCCGCGGTCGCGGACTACGTGGCGCAGGTGCGGGCGTTCAACGCCGACGGCGCAGCCGATCCGCGCAACCCGCCGCTGGCGCGCTATCCGGGGTCGCCGGCGCTGGTGCGGGCGCTGCTGCGCGACGGCGACCAGCTGCGGCTGTTCGAGCGGCATCCGACCGACGCCGCGCTGCTGCTCGAGGCGTTCGCGCGCGACCGGCGGGTGAAGGCGGTGGCCGGCGACGGCTGGGCCGGGCTGAAGGCGCTGCTGCCGCCGCCGTCGCGGCGCGGGCTGGTGCTGATCGATCCGTCGTACGAACTGGCGGCCGACTACGCGCAGGTGCATGCGACGGTGGTCGATGCGCTGCAGCGCTTCGCCCAGGGCGTGTTCGTGATCTGGGTGCCCGAGGTCGCGCGGCGCGAGTCGACGGCGCTGGTCGGCAAGCTGAAGCGCCTGCCGGTGAAGGACTGGCTGCACGTGCGCATGACGGTGTGCCCGCCGCTCGACGACGGGCTGGGGCTCACCGGCAGCCACGTGATCGTGCTGAACCCGCCGTGGACGCTGCACGACCGGCTGCGCGACGCGTTGCCGGCGCTGGTGCGGCTGCTGGGGCAGTGGCCGGGGGCGTCGCACGCGATCGAGCGCGGCGCCGGGATGGTCCGCAGCCCGCGCGCCGATAGAGAAGACCGAATGTAGGGAGCGTGAAGGATCGATTGGACGCGATCCGTGCAACCCGCCAGCATCGGCGCCCCTGAATCCACGCCGCCGTGTCGGGTGGCCTTTCCTCATGGACAGCCGTGAACTCGGCCTCGTCCTCGCTCGCCAGCTGCTGGCCGTCGAAGACCTGCACTACGGCCTCTGGGAGCCCGACCTGCCGCTGTCGATCGCGGCACTCGCTCAGGCACAGGACCGCTACAACGCCCGGCTGATCGCCACGCTGCCGCCGCCTGCGCCGGGGCTGCGGCTGCTCGACGTCGGCTGCGGCACCGGGCATCTGCTGCGTCAGCTGCACGATCTGGGCTACACGGTGGAAGGCGTCGTGCCGGCACGGCACCTGCGCGACGCGGCGCAGGCGCGCTTCGCCGATCTGGGCGCCGCGACGCCGGCGATCCAGCTCGCGCGCTTCGAGGACGCGCAGTTCGATGGCCGCCGCTTCGACGTGGTGCTGTTCTCGGAGAGCTTCCAGTACATCCCGCTCGAGGCGTCGCTCGCGATGCTCGAGCGCGTGGTGGCGCCGCGCGGGCTGGTGGTGATCAGCGACTTCTTCAAGACCGATGCCGAGGGCGACGGCGGCCCCGGCGACCGCAGCTTCAAGGGCGGGCATCCGTGGACCGAGTTCCGCGCGCGGATGGCGCGCAGCCCGTTCGTGCTGGTGGACGAGGCCGACCTCACGCCGCTGGTCGCGCCGAACATGGATCTGGTCGACGACCTGCTGATGCGCCGCGCGCTGCCGGCGATCGGCACCGTGCACACGTACCTGTCGCACCGCCATCCGTGGGTCACGCGCATCGTGCTGTGGCTGCTGCGCCGCAAGGTCGACAAGCTGCGGTTCAAGTACTTCAGCGGGCATCGCTGCCGCGCGGTGTTCGAGCGCTACAAGACCTACCGGCTGATGCGCTGGCGCCTGGGCGCCGGCTGACCGGACGATTCCGACGCTCGCGCGATCCGGCGCGCGCGTTTGGCAACATCGGCCGGCACGCGATGCACGCGTGCGGTGTCCCGCGCGGGCGGGGTGCCAATGCCTCTCCGGAGCCGCCGCATGTCCGTCGCCGATCGTCGATCCTTCCTGCACCGCACCGCCGTGCTCGGTGCCGCCCATGCCGTCGGTATGCTCGCCGCGGTCGCGCGCCCGTCCCGGGCTGCGCCGCTCGGAGGCGGACCGGTGGACGGTGTGAAGGCGATGGTGTTCGACGTGTTCGGCACGCTGGTCGACTGGCGCACCTGCGTGGCGCGCGAGTCGCGGGCGATCCTCGAGCCGCGCGGCTTCGACCTCGACTGGATCGCGTTCGCCGACGCGTGGCGCGCCGAGTACCAGCCCGGCATGGAAGAGATCCGGTCCGGCCGCAAACCGTTCTCGAAGCTGGATGTGGTCCACCGCGGCATGCTCGAGCGCATCCGTCCGCGTTTCGGCCTCGACGGCCTCGACGAGGCCACGCTCGCGGAACTGAACCTGGTCTGGCATCGCCTCGACGCCTGGCCCGACGTGCCGGCCGCGCTGCGCCAGCTGCGCACGCGCTACCTGCTGGGGCCGTGCTCCAACGGCAACATCTCGCTGATGGTCGACCTCGCGCGGCGCAACGACATCCGCTGGGACGCGATCCTCGGCGCCGAGATCGCCGGCGACTACAAGCCGAAGCCGAAGGTCTACCTGGCCGCCGCCGAGGCGCTGGGGCTGCGCCCGGCCGAGACGATGATGGTCGCGGCGCACGTCAACGACTTGCAGGCCGCGGCGGCCGTGGGTCTGCGCACGGGGTTCGTGTCACAGCCCGACGAGTTCGGCCGCAACACTGGCGAGACCGCCGAGCAGATCACCGCGAAGGGCGGTGTCGACATCGTCGCGCGGTCGTTCACCGAGTTCGCCGCGCGCATGACGGCGTGAGGGACATGACCGCATGAGGCGCCGGGCCGCGACGCCGCCGCTGCGGTGGCGTCCGCCCGCGCATCACGGTCACCAGTAGGGCCACGGGCCGAAGCCCGGACGCCAGTACGGCCCGAAGCCGCCCCACGGGCCCCAAGGGCCCATGCCGGCCCCCCAGTACATCTGCTGCGTGCGCACGCGCGAGTCGAACTCGACTGCGCGCACGTAGGTGCGCTGGATGTGGTCGAGCACCTCGTCGTCGACCCCGTCGCTGCGCAGCCGCGCGAACTGCGAGCCGGTGATCGGGATCACGGTGCGGGTGTCGTCGAGGCGCTGGATGATGTCCTTCGCCGGCACGCCGTCCTTCGACAGCTGCACGACCTGCTCGAGGTTCAGCGGCTCGATGCGCGGCGTGGTCGCGCAGCCGCCGGCGAGCGACGCGACGAGGACGATCGCGACCACGGCGCCGCGCGGCGACCGGGTCGGAACAGGAAAGCGCGGCATGGGGATCTCCAGACGATGTCGGGCGGCGGCGTGCGTGCTGCCGATTCGACGCACATGCGTCGCCGCGAGTTTCATGCGGGCTCGTCGGGGTCGAGCTGGCGCTCGATCCACGCGATCTGGTCCTTCAGCAGCAGCTTGCGGCGCTTGAGGCGCTTCATCTGCAGCTCGTCGTAGAGCGGCAGTTCGACGAGCCCGGCGATGGCGGCGTCGAGGTCCCGATGCTCCATGCGCAGCGCTTCGAGGTGGTGGAGCATGGCCTCGAAGGCTTCCGGTTCTCCGTCCAGGGTGGTGGCTCCCGCAGTACGCGACGCGCGACCGCGCGCGTCAGGACGCCACGGGCGGTGTGCGCCCGAGCGTGATGTCGAAGCGACCGGCGAGCGTCGCGCCGGGGCGCGCGGCCGGGCCGAGCGCCACCTGCAGTGCGGCCCGCGCGTCCGCGGACGCGACGCCGTTCAGGACGAAGTCGGCGTCGTTGCCGGGGTGGCCGGCCAGGTACATCTGCGTCGTGAAGGTCGCGCCGCCGCGCGGCGTGACCGCGAAGTGGATGTGCGGCACCCGGCCGGGGTACGCGACCGGGCGCACGGTGCGGAAGCGCCAGCGGCCCTGCGCGTCGGTCTCGGTGCGGCCGAAGCCCTGGAACGCGGGGTCGGGATCGTCACCGCCGGCGTCGCCGACGTGGTGATAGCAGCCGCGTGCGTCGACCTGCCAGATCTCGACGCGCACGCCCGCGAGCGCGCGCCCGTCGGCGTCGAAGACCTGCCCGTCGAGATCGGTGATCACGCCTTCGGCCGCGCGGTCGATGCCGCGCACACGCGTGAGGTCGGTGTCGTCGTCCGGCGGGGATGTCTGCGGGTAGAACGGGCCGCGCATCTGCGCGGCGGTCGGGGTGCGCACGGCGGCGCAGGCGTGCGTGGCGGGGCGCGCGAGCGCGGCGGCGGCGGCCGCGACCAGCAGGCGACGCCGACACCGGGCCGGCGCGCCGAGGGACGCTGCGGCGGCGTCGGGTCGGGCGCGCTCGGGCGCTGCGGGCGGGGCGGTCGTCACCGGGTCAGTAGCGGTTGTAGCGCTCGAGCGCCTTCAGCATCGATTTCGTTTCGCGAATGATCGGCAGCATCTTCGCTTCCTTGTCGGCGTAGGCCGCGAGCAGTTCGACGACGCGCTCGGCGGCCTCGGTCGGCACGACGACCACGCCGTCGGCGTCGGCCACGATCCAGTCGCCGGGCCGCACGACGATGCCGCCGCAGCGCACCGGCACCTGCTTGTCGACGCTCACCATGCGCCCCACCGATGTCGCCGGCGTGACGCGCCGCGACCACACCGGGAAGCCGATCTCGCGGATCTCGGTGATGTCGCGCACGGCGCCGTCGATCACCGCGCCTTCGAGGCCGCGCACCTTCGCGGTGGTGGCCATCAGGTTGCCCATCGCGGCGATCTGCAGGCCGTCTTCCATCACGTAGACCAGCACGCTGCCGGGCTCGGCCTCGTCAAGGATCTCGAGCAGACGGTTGGGGTACGTGCGCGCGTCGTGCGTCAGGCGCGGGCGCATCAGCGCGGTGGCGGCGCGGCCGACGATGCGCCCGGCCGCGATCGGCTTCATGTCCGCGTCCATCCAGCCGCGGGCGCCGGTGGCCTCGTCGACCGCGTCGGCGACGTTGCCGGTGCTGTGGGTCGGGTCGCGCAGCACGTCGAGGATCTGCGCTGCATC